>JAYKJM010000110.1:0-2978 GCA_035285385.1 Vampirovibrionales bacterium | reverse complement strand
TCTGATACATAAGGCTTAATAACCCCGCTGTGAACGCTTTTAAACTGGCCATTTTGACGGATCACATTGCCAACATTGGCGGCGCCGAAAGCATCCTCTTTAACGCGGTTGATCTCTACCCCGAGGCTGATCTCCTTACGGTGGTCCACAATCAGGCTCTAAATGCCAACATGCCTGCTGCCGTCAGAGAAAAAACCTTTCACACAAGCTTCTTGCAGAATTTTCCGTTTGCCGTTACGGCCTACAAAGCCTACCTGCCCATTATGCCGTTGGCTGTTGAGGCGCTTAATGTTCAAGCCTATGACGTCTTGCTCTCCAGCCACCACAGCGTCATCAAAGGCGTTATTCCAAGGCCAGATGCCGTGCATCTTTGCTATTGTCACTCCCCTGCCCGTTATTTATGGGATCAATACTGGACCTACGCCGAGTTCAATCGTTTGGGCAGCCTGGCGAAGTTCTTAGTTAATACCCGCTTACACCCGTTACGCATCTGGGACGTCAGCAGCGCCAACCGGGTGGATCGCTTTCTGGCCAACTCCAATTTTACGGCCAAACGCATACAAAAATATTACAACCGCCAGGCTGAAGTGCTTTTTCCGCCTGTAGAGACGCAAAAATTCAAACCAAGCCCACCCCAAGCCGATTATTACCTGATGGTGGGTCGTCTGGTGGCCTACAAAGGCTTTGAGCTTGCCATTGATGTGTTTAATCGCCTCAAGCTGCCGTTGGTGATTATTGGAGATGGCCCTGAGTACCGCCGACTCAAACAGAAGGCAGGAGAGACGGTTACCTTACGCAGACAAGTGAGCCAAGCCTCCTTAATTGAGCACTTTGAAGCCTGCCGAGGGTTTATCTTTCCGGGCAAAGAAGATTTTGGCATTGCCATGGTGGAAGCGCAGGCAGCTGGCAAGGCTGTCATTGCCCTGCAAGCAGGCGGCGCCCTGGATATCGTCCAGCCTGATATAACGGGAGTGCTAGCGCCAGAATTTTCAGAATCGGCTTTTGTTGACGCCATTCAGCGTGCCCAACGCATCCACTGGGATGTTCAAACCATTGCCCGCCACGCCGACACCTTCGATAAGCGACATTTTAGAAGCCGGCTCAAAACATTGATTGACTGGGCGGCAGAGACTCGACAATCCAGAAAACCACTGAATGACATTCGATTGTAAACTTTAAATTTTTTTAAAAATAACTTTTTTAGGGATTTTTTGTAAACAATTTGTTTGAAAATAACATTCATTGGCATTTTTAGCCTTTGAGATTCTTTTAGAAGCTAAACGTGCTGGTTCACTCCTAAGCACCCTGTGAGTTTTTTGACACCTTATTTGGAGCCCTTCTGTTATTGAGCCTTTAACGTCTTCTGTAAGCACTTATACTCCAAAACCAAATCTGACGTTTGGGTTTGCGGGTTCGCTTGCAAACATGGAATCTGAAATTATTAAAAATCAGGTATTAAACCGGGCAGTCATTGAAAATATTGGATTTCTGCCATGGCGAACAGCCTTTGCCAGAAACAAATTTGAGCGCGTTGAAGCCCTCATGGACAGTGTGTCCTGGTGGGTTATTGGGTTAGCCCTGCCGCTCTTGATTCAAATCCCGCTGACCAGGCACCTGAATCCTAAAATTACGAAGCAGTATCAACTGAGCAATAAAACGCCCATTGCCATCGGGCTCGAAAAGCTTAATTGGCAGGTTTTTAAAAATCCTGCCCTTAAACGACAACTCTGTCAGGAGTTAGGCCTTAAAAACGCCGCAAAACTCAGACCGTTAATGCGGCAGCTTACCACTATCAAGCTGGGGATGATTTTTATTGATCTGTTCTTTATGGGGCTCAAGCAACAACTTTATTTTGCGGCACGTAACTGGTTTACCGAGAGATGGTCTCATAAGAAAGGGTTTTCAGGAACATTTAATCTGGCTACTGACAAGCAGCAAACTGACAATGCCAAAGCTCTTGAGCACGGAAAAAAGAAACGCGAGAAACTGGCACTTATAGGCAATTTATTTAGTGTGGTGGCTTTACCGCTAATGTTATTGGGCATTATGTCACGTGCGCCTAAAAACACAAAAAGCATTGCTCATAAGCTAAAATCGGTTTTGCCTTTTGTTAACTATCATAAGGGTGTTTATTTGACAAAATGGCTAATGTTATGGCTAAGCGCGTTTGGTTGGAATTTGTCCAGTTACCTCTACGCCCGTGATAATAATGAGCGACGAGAAACCATTACCCGATCCGCGTTTACAGATTTTTTCTTTGTTGTGGGGGATGATCTTTTTTCGGGTCTTGCGGCCTGGATGTTTCAAAAACGTCACCAGAAAGCACTAGACGGGGTAAAACTCTATGAGAGGAAATGGCTGGGAGTTCCTATCGGCAGAATGCTCGATGAGGTGATGGTGGATGCACAAAAAACCGGCAAAAAATCGGTCATCGCCCTGGCAGATCAACTCGCCCGATGGCATTTCAGGATTGGCATTTTAACCACATCACTATTTTTGGGCATTGGCTTAACCCTCATGAATAACCAGGTGACGAAACGAAAAGTCCTTGAGGAGCAAAAAAAGACCCCACCATTAAATCCAAAAGTATCCCCCGAGGCTTTACGGGCAACCAACACTAGTGCAACAGTAAGTCCTCAAGGGTCACCGTCGATAAATCTGCCCCAGGTTATTTACCCTTCAACGCGTTATCAAAATCCTCTGTTACAAGATTCAACCCAGACATGGGCTTTCTATTATCAAAATTTATACGGACAACCGCCCAGTGGGGTTTCTTGGCCAATCGTTTCAAGACCGCTTGGTAACCAACCGCATGGGTAAGTGATAACCCATGGCTTGTCTACTGGCTGTGTGTCAGGTAAAGTTTGAATCGCATTGATACCTGAAACAGTCACCAATGCCGATGTAGCTCAGTTGGTAGAGCAACGCTTTCGTAAAGCGTGGGTCGGGGGTTCGAGTCCCTTCATCGGCAAAGCCCC
>JAYKJM010000109.1:0-31271 GCA_035285385.1 Vampirovibrionales bacterium | reverse complement strand
AGGAAGCCTTGGGGTATTTCTGTACAGGCCTTCATGTCATATTGCAAACCTGCACAGCCACCTCCGGTGACAGCCATCTGAATGCCAAGTGCGCCGGGTGTTTCAGCAATTGTTTGACGAAATTGAACTAACGCCTGATCGGTTAAGGCAATAATTTTGCCGATAGCCGTCGACTCTGTTGAGGGAGAAGATGAGGTAGCTGCTTGGGTGGTGGTCATCGTTCAAGAAATCTTTGTAAAATAAGGCCTGAGTATACGTTTGAATTGGCAATAGATTTAAAATGGCTGCCCTAAAAGGCTCTTCATGAACCTAGCGTTGGGGTTTATCATGGCTTGTCGAGTTTGTCGGCTTGTCAGAGGGCTCCTACCTGAAAGTGGTGCTAGCAGTGGCATACTCAAAGTGACATTTAAAACGCGGATGTGCCAAATAGTTGTGCCAGATTATTTGAATTTTTAAAAAACAAGATAATGATTTGATATCAGGGATTTTACAAGAGAGAGATTTTAAAACAGGGTCTTTAAGTGTTACCTTAAAAAATCGTATTTCAAGAATTAGTATCTCATTTAATCATGGCTACTTTTCATAACATTAACTTTAACGTAAGGGTTTGATTTCTGGCAACCCTGTGTCCCCTTTTTTGCGAGATTTGTCACATGAGTTTTAAGCAGGATACTCCGGATGGAGAGACGATTCGCTTTGGTATGCAGCCCGTTAAAACGCTTCTGTTAGAGACGCCAGAGGCGATTTTAAGCCTTTGGTTGCAGGCGGGCTTGCCCAAATTGGCTCCCCTTGGCCATCTTGCCCAGCGTTTTGGGGTCAGCGTTGAAACCATGTCGAAGCCTCAGCTTGAAAAACGATTGCTCAGTTGTTTGCCGGATGTTCAAGCCGCAGAAACCCTGCGACATCAGGGCGTTGTGGCTATTTTGAAAAAAACATATGCTCAGTCAAGCCCTGCCAGCATGACGTTTGAGACGCTTTGTGAGCAGTTTCGGGCGACCTTGACCGCGAAAAACCACGCGCTGGTGATTGTGCTCGATGGTGTGACTGACCCCAGAAATGTGGGTGCCATTTTGCGAGTCGCAGAAGGGGCTGGTGCGCTCGCCGTGGTGATTCCAAAGCATGGCAGCGCAACACATGGCCCGATTATGTCGAAAGCGTCAGCTGGGGCGGATATCACGATGCCACTGGTGACGGTTACTAATGTGACCCGTGCATTGGAAGCTCTAAAAAAAATGGGAGGCTGGGTTGTGGCCGCCGATTGCTCTGATGGGGCTCAAATGGTGCATTCGCTAACGTTTCCCAGCGGCTGTATTTTGTTGATGGGCAGCGAAGGCCGAGGCATTCGTCGGCTTGTGGCTGAACAAGCCGATTTTCGCGTCAAGATTCCCATGTTGGGGCAGATGGCGTCTCTAAATGTCTCTGTTGCCTGCGGTATTTTGGCTTACCAATGGGTCAGCTCGGTATTGGTATCGGCTGGCTCTACAGAGCTCAACACAAAAGAGCTCAACACAAAATAAGCGCCATTATTGTGTTTGCTCAGGGTTTTTTCGGTATGAAGCGTCGATTTTTTTGAGGCTGGGGTTTTTGACGTAAAATAGCATCAGCGTTTCAATTTTTTTATCGCATGCTGTGTTTTATGAGCGTTTCAAATGTCATCTGCTATTCGTCTGACTAAAATTGTGGCCACCTTGGGGCCTGCCAGTAACTCCCCTGAAAAAATTCGAGAACTGATTCAGGCGGGTGTGGATATTTTTCGACTCAATTTTTCGCACGCTACCAGCATGGAGCGGCTGGCCGAAATCGTGGCCGATATCCGTGCTGCCAGTGAGGCCATGCACAAGCCTGTGGCTATTTTAGGAGACTTGCAAGGGCCAAAGTTTCGAGTGGGTGCCTTGTTGAATGATGAGCCTGTGATGCTGCCCACGGATGCTCACGTGCAACTCTCGGCGCTGAATCAGCCCGGTACCGCCAGTCATATCACCACGCCAAATACCGAATTGATTGCCGTGCTCGATGTGGGGCATCGCTTGTTGCTCGATGATGGCAACTTGGCCATGGATGTGGTCAATGTGGAGCAAACTCCGCAGGGTAAGATTTTAACCTGTCAGGTGCTTAGAGGCGGCCTTTTAAAAGCGAAAAAAGGGATTAATGTCCCCAATCTGGGAGGTGGTATTGATGCGCTGACGGAGCGGGATAAGGCCTATGCGCTTTTTGCGCTGGCCGAACAGCTTGATTTTATTGCCTTGTCTTTTGTGCAATCTGCAGAAGACATTTTGGCGTTACGCCAGTTTCTACAAGAAAATGCGCATGCTCAAAATGGCAAAAAAGACCCCCAAAAATTACCGTTAATTATTGCTAAAATTGAGCGCCCTAAGGCCATTGATGCCATTGATGATATTTTAGCCCAGACAGATGGCCTGATGGTGGCTCGCGGTGACTTGGGCGTTGAGTTGGCTCAAGAGCGTGTGCCCATGATTCAGAAGCGCTTAATTGAAAAGGCCAATGCGCTTCAAAAGCCAGTGATTACAGCAACTCAGATGCTTGAATCGATGATTCACAGCCCCATCCCGACACGGGCAGAGGTGTCAGATGTAGCCAATGCCGTGATTGATGGTAGTGATGCCGTCATGCTCTCGGCAGAAAGTGCCGTGGGTGATTACCCGGTGGATGCGGTGGCAACCATGGCCAGAATTTTGAAAGCGTGCGAGGAAGAGCTCCCAAATTGGCCTACTCACGAAGACCGACGTCTTCATCTTTCTAAGGATGTGCCCTTGGATGTGACCTTGCGCGAGACCATTGCCTTTGGGGCGGCGCTTTCCTCCCGTCGTATTCATGCTACGGCCATTGTGGTTTTTTCCTATTCTGGTCGTATGGCACGTCGGGTGTCAAAACATAAACCCAAATTGCCCATTTTTGCGTTTACCAATAGTATTGCTGTGGCGCGTCGAATGATGATCCTCTCCGGGGTGGTGCCTATTTTGCTGCCCGCCAGCGCCCATACAGATGATGCCTTGCATCACGCAGAGCTGGCGCTGAAAACCCTCGATTACGTTGAAATCGGGCAAACGGTGGTTTATGTTGCTGGGCAGACGCCCTTTGCTGGTATGACCAACGCAATTTTGCTGCGAGCTTTTGGGGAAAGTCTTACCCCGCAAGATTTAACACTCATTGAACAACAGGCGTGCCCTATATTTTTCCCTCTGCCGGCCTTAGTCTAAACAGCCGACTCAAAATTGCAGCGCAACTTTTTAAGGCGCTCGGGTTTAATGCTCCTAGAGCAGATCCGTATGGATGGTTTTAACGTATTCATGCGCTAATGCCGGTTTTTGGAGTACATTAGGCTATTGTTTTTTCACGCGAGAGAGAAGAAAAAAGTTTGTTGAATTTATGGTGATGTCCACGCCCACACTAACCGGTTTACCCATCGCCCCAACACCTGTTGGGGGGCCTGTGACCATGAACCGCCTTGGGACATCTGGTGTGTCAACACCGCTTGCGAACGATCAGTTTTTGAATGCTGGGCTTGCTTCACGGTTGCCGTTGAAGCCTCTGCCCCTACCATCGTTTGAAAGCCCTGCGGCCATTTCAGGAGTGCCCTTGGCTCAGTCGGCGCCTTTGGCTCCAGCTTCAGCGGCTTTTGCCCCGGCAAGCAGTATTTTGCAACCGCCAGAGGTCTTGGCGCCCGGGTTATTCACAACCCGCCCCATTGGCTTACCCCAACCTTCCATAAATCCAATGAATCCGCCCTTGTCGATGACCAATCCGTATGCAGCCATGCCGCCTCAAGGCTTTCCTCCGCCGGTGGCCGGCAGTGCGGATCCCGCCGCAGGTCCATTGATGATTCCTCGGGGGCTCTTAACCCGCCGTCAGGATACCGTGCCTGGCGCCGAGACGGGAACCGCCACAAGCGCTGCTTCTGCACCGGCCGCTAGCACCAGTGAAATTCAGAGCTTCTTGAATGACACGGCTCCAAATATTGAAAAACAATTAACAGCCACCAGTAGTATTAGTCAGGTTGAAGCAACCGCCAAGCTGATGAGCCTTGTGGATAAAGAACCCGGACTGCTGAGCGATGCAAGGGCGCGTTCAGAGCTGGTGCGATTGTGTGAAATTGTGCTTAAAACAGGGGATATTACGTCGCGTCAAAACGTGATGTACGTGTTGCGAAAACTCCCCCAAGGGGCAGGCATTCCTGCCAGCCTCAAAGCCCAAATTGCCTTGTTAGGTAGGCGTGATAATCCAGATGATTTAAGCATTGGTGATGCCCAAGCCCTGATGCGCCAGATGGATCCTAAACCTTTTGCGCCGTTCAATAGCCCCAGTGCGTTTCATCTGATGAATAAACCATCATGGCTTTTGGGGCAACACTTTTCAGGTAATCCTCAACCCCAACAGGCACCTCGTTTTGCATTGAGTTGAAGCCATAATGATTGAATTTGCAAACCCGCGTAGGAGCGGTTTTTTATGAATACGATTCATCCCTTGACCCGCGTGATAGGCGGCACGGTGGCGGTTTTTTCGCTGAACGCCGCCTGGGAACATTACAAAACCCTGGGGCGAACGTTTCGCTATGATCAAACGTCTCGTTATTTTGCACAAAAAGATTTGGAGACGTTTCAAGAGTCTCAATATCAGTTTTCAGGTATTCCGGTTATGGATAAAGCGGCCAATCTGCTTCGCTGGATGAACGCAGACTGGGATAAAACCTGGAAAGCACTGACCTTGACGGCTCAAGGCTTTAAAAATGACTTCATCATTCGCAATGCCCCCATGCTCGGGTTTGCGGCGGTGGGTCTTGGTGTGGGCTTTCATGACTGGCTGGGTCAGGCGGCTTGTTATGCATGGCAAAAGATTAAGGGTGGTTATGCGATTGACCAAGCCTTTAAACTCATTGGAAATGCCGTGGTGTTTACCCTCAACCGTGGCAGTGATTTGGTGATTGGAGGCAGCAGACTCTATGGCAAATGGTTTGCCGCAAATCCCATCTTAACCGTGGCGACTTCTGCGCTGGCTATTTTTATGGTTAATACCCTCAAGAAAACCATGGATGGCTCAAATCAAAGCAATCTCTATCAACAGGAAATGGCATCCTATTCACCCTATCTGAAAGAGTCACCGTTGTCAGGCGGCCGCAATCCCTTTAGCGGGTAGTGTTAGTGTGCCGCCGTGAGTAAAAGCTCGTCGTGCGCGGGTGGCTGCTGTGGCAAACAAAAACGCTCCATACGAGATTGAATGCGGCGTATGGCGCCACGAATAGCCACTTGCAGGATTTCATGTTGCGTGAGTTCTTCTGATAATCGGTTGAGCGTCATTAAGGCTTCATGGCTCAATGCCACCCGTCCCAGGCTTTGAACACAGACCCAGACAAATGGTAATAATTCGGCGATGTCAGCATCTTGCGACTGAATGTTGAGATTGCTCAACAGTTTTAATAAGGTTGACTCTGCCTGAACGGCATCGGGACGGTTGGTAATGGCTCGAACAATCACCATACGGTAAGACGTTGTCAAAGCCGGATGGGTCAGGGCACTTAATAACAGATCCAGAGCCTGGGGCGCTTCACAACGTGCCAGGGTCTCTGATAGAGCTGTCAGGGTTGCCTTGGACAAGTGAGCCACGTTGTCAAATAAATCTGCAATGTGGGTGATGGTTTCGGGTGTTGGAAATAACTGTAAACATTGGGCAGCGGCACTCACCACAGCAGGCGATGCATCATGAACCAGACTGAGTAAGCTTTGGTGCACGTATTGAAGGTTATTTCGGGTGAGCCCTGAAGCGCGTTCTGTTGCAGAGGGGTGATCGGCCTCTCTTTGAGACAACTGCTGTCGGATGTCTTGCCAGCTGAGCCATTGGCGCAATGTTGAACACGCCACTTCGCGAATACTGGCCACATCGTCTTCAAGGCGATCCAATAGCCAGCTCATAATAACGGGCATTGCAGGGCGTTGTTCGTTTTCCGTCATCTGGTTTTGCAGCAGATTTCGCATCGTCCAGAGCGCCGCAACCGCCGCCTGACGCACATCAGGGTCGACATCATTTAGGGTTTGAGCCAACGCGTTGGCTAACGCCGCTTGCTGCTGGGAGGATAATCTCAGGAAAAGATCGCAGTGCTGACCCCGTAGGATTCGAGCCGCATATTCTCGAACAAGTGGCTCAGAATCTGAGAAGCCACGCAATAAAGCGTCGGTGCAGGCCGGTGTTTCCAGCACGCTTAGGTTCATCAGTGCCGTAACTCGCTGGGCGACGGTTTCTCCCTGATCAAAGGCTTCCAGAAACAATTCTTCTAGGTAGGGTACGATGGAATTATCTCCAGCATTGCCGCCCGAAGAGACCGCCTCCTGCTGTAAAATCTCCTGTGTTTTTTCTCGTGTCAACTCCCCTGATTTAAGGGCAAAGGGGAGAATTTTTTTCAAATAGCCCAATCGATCCGAGGCGGGGAGGTTGTCCTGCATCAGTGCGGTTTTGGCCTTCAGAAATTCCCAACTCACACGGTCTGCAATCTGGTAGCGTGGCGCCGTGTTGGCAGAGCGCTCCAGTTCAATGATAAAGCCCAGGGTATAGAGCTCTCGAATAACTTCAAAAACCGCTTTGGCAGGCCGTCTCACGCGCTTGGCTACACGCTCCACAACAGGTTGAGCGCTAAAGACAATGGTGCCAATCTCATCGAGCAAGGCACTGAGAACGGCTAACAACTGTTGCTCTGTTTCAAAAAACTGGAATCTTAAGGTCGTAAACGCCAGTTCTAATAAATCGCTGGCACGCTCAAAACCCTGTTGTGCAATAAACGAACTGGTCACCAAAGCATCCCCTTTGCTGGTTTGTGATGAATCTGAACCCGACATGGCTTGCAATCTTGAAGAGAGGTACTGACTTATTTTGCAAATCCATAACGGCGTGCAAGCGCTCAAGCGAAGGATGTCCTCTGTGGCCTCAGTGTCAATGTCTAGACCGTAACTGGATAAGGTTTGCGTAACAAGCTTTTGACCTTCTTGAGTGGATAGAGGCGCCAGGAGCAGACGATTTCTGAAAAGGCCAAAAATATCTCCCCCCACGCTGGCGCTGGCGCCACTACAGCGTGCCGAGACCATTAACATTAAGGGGACATTGCGAGCATTTTCCAAAGACGTTATGAGTGTTTTGAGAAAGCAACGGTAGGCTTGCTGCTGCGCATAAGGAAGTGAGGTGATGAGATCCCAATCATCGAGCCACAAAAAGCCAATGCCTTCAATATGATGGGCTGTTTGCATCAAGCGAATCAGGCGGCTTGAAAAGGCCTCTACCCGACTCACCAAGCGATCTGTTGCATCTGCGGGTGTTGCGTATGCCTTCTTTATCTCTGGCTTGTCTGTTAAACGAGCAGCACTTGGATCGGCTGCGTGCTCGCTGGGCAGATTTTCTGGGGTGTTTTTCAACGTGTTTTCGAATGCGGCCACAGCCGGATCAATTAAAACGGGCGTATCGCAATGCCCCATGTCATTCTGTATTGGCTCGTCTTGAACGCTGGAGGATGCATCCGCCGCTGGGGTCAGTCTATCGAGATTTTCTTCAGAAGGGGGCAGTGTTTTTAAAAAACCTTCTGAATTGAGGGGGCTTTCTGCCATGGCAATCGGTGCCCATAAAAGCTCCGCGCAAGCTTGCACCCAGGGGTGTCTTAAGAGGCGGATGATATCCTGCGCAATGCTTGAAATTGGCACGCGCCATCGTTTTAATATGGGAATGGACTGTGCAATAAGAGGCTCGAGTGCCAGAGCGGCCTCTGAGTCATTAGAAGCCGGTTTAATGACCCTGAAGGCGTGTTCAAAATGCTCGGCAGACCAGTGCACCTGAACCTCTTCAAGTAGCGTGTTAATGTGCTCTTGGACTTGACGAACACCTTCGGTAGCAATGTGGAGCAATTGCTCATCGAATGCTGTCAAAACAGCATCAGGCGAAGCGAAGCCTTGCAGCATTGAAGCCGAAAGTGACACGACGGTTCCTCGGCTTGAAAAAGGGGTTTTTTGTTGATGAAGTCCATCTAGGGTGCGACGGATAAGATCACTTTTGCCCGTGCCTTCATCTGCTAAAACCAAAACGCTTCTGGGCTGACCTGCACGTACCATTGCAAGCCAACGTTGTAGCTGGCGCATTTCGGCAAGGCGGCCAGTCCAGGGTTTGCCATGAGCGCTTAGTTTTAGAGTGGCCTCCTGAGTGCCTTCTGTCAGAGGGCTCTCGTTTGTCGTACTGTCTGCAAAAGAGGGCTGCTCCTTAGACGCGCCAGTCTCAGATAGCCGAGCGCCCTGCCCTGGGCGATCAACAGCATTAGACATTATAGCCATGAGAGATATCCCTTTAAGCGGTAAGCTCGGTTGACAGTTTTGACAGGAGCAAGGCTCCGACTCTCGATACTTGCGATTGATACCACGATAAGCAAGAACGCCAATACGCGATTTATAATAAAAGTAAAATTTGAAAAACCCATTCACAGTAAGGAATCTGGGCTATTTAGGCGATTCTATCACTCGCGTTAGCCCTTGCAAAGAGTTTTTAACGGGATTTGCCCGCTATTTTCGATTGAGCCATGATTTGCATTTATAATGCTCACTATGGATGTTCATGATCCCCAGTGGTCCCTTTATGAAGAACGCTTTCTGGCGTTGGCAGCCATGGCCGACCTCACGTCGGGCGCAAAACCGGCTGTGGGAAGTACTCGTCTGTACTTATGCCTCTACGGCGAAAATGGCTTGACGCCTTGCCAAGAGTTTGCCACGTTGCAAGAGTTGGCGCAGGTGGCGGCAGAATCCCCTCAGAAGCTTCGAAAAATTGAAGTTGAAACCAGCTATTGGCAAGAGATTATTTTGTACGTCGTTTAGGGTGTCGTTGCAATAGGCGGCAGCACGCGGAGCCGTCGATTGGGCTCATCTCCCACGCTAAAGCTTACCAACGAATATTGTTCAACCAGCTCATGCTGAAGTTTTCGTGTTTTAGGGTCTTGTGGCTTTAGCTCAATGACCTCTGAGGCGTTGAGTGCAGACTCTGCTGCGTGTTGGGCTTCCCGAAGGGCTTCTTGTAATAACGCCAGTGTTTCTGGATTTCCGGCCGTTTCTTCAAGCAGCAGGGCAATGAACTCTTCAATCGAGGTGGGGGTGGCCGGGAAATCAGTCGGTGTATCCAGGGCGCACAACAGACTGTTATACTCAGGCACGGCGGCAATGGCTTCTTTGAGTCCTTTAAAGACGGCAGGAATGGTATTGCCTTTGACAGAAACCAGCGGTGTTTCCATGGTTTGTGCCAGCTGAGCCAGTTTTGAGCCTGGCCTAAGCTGATTTTTTACCGCCAGAATCGCATTGGCTTTGTATACGGAGGTCGAAATCTCGACCGAGCCTTGCAGCTGCAACCGGTCAATGACGCGCTCCAGAAAAGATCGGCTGATGCCGCTGAGAAACACCCGAAAAGGCTTTTGACCCGGCTCTAATTGCGGCCCTTGAATGGGGAGTGGTTTGGTCTCCCAGGGTGCCTCGGGAGCAAGTTTTACGGGGGTTGCTGGCATGGCCAGCTGGCTAATGTGCTCCCCCGTTGTGGGGTCTTGCTGTCGAAGCTCGGGTGCCAGCGGCCAGCCTTTCAGGAGCCGATCTACAGCCACAGAAACATCGGCATAGATGGCCATGGTGTGATAGTCATGAAGCTCAACCAGGATGTCAAACGTAGGCAGTTTTTCCCTCTCCAGAACGGTCTTCTGGGTGCCCCGCCGTTTGGCCTCTTCATCGCTCAAGGTTACGCTCTGAATACCCCCAATCAAATCACACAACACGGGGTTCTTGATGAGATTCTGTAACGTCACCCCGTGAGCTGTAGCAATTAGGGTAACGCCGCGCTCTGCAATGGTGCGTGCGGCAGCAGCTTCTGGACCTGTCCCGATTTCGTCAACAATAATGACTTGTGGCATGTGATTTTCAACCGCTTCAATCATCACCTGTTGTTGATGAAACGGATCGCTCACTTGCATGCGTCGAGCAGAGCCAATTGAAGGGTGCGGAATATCCCCATCGCCAGCAATTTCATTAGAAGTGTCAACAATGACCACGCGCTGCCCTAATTCATCCGATAAAATACGGGCAATTTCGCGCAGTTTGGTTGTTTTTCCGGTCCCTGGAGCACCCAGAATGAGCATGCTTTTACCGGCTCGAATCAAGTCTTCCAAAATGGATACTGAACCGTAGACTGCACGCCCCACGCGACAGGTAAGCCCGATAATTTTGCCCGCACGGTTTCGAATGGCACTGATTCGGTGCAAGGTGGCCGCAATCCCTGCACGGTTGTCTGATGTAAACTTGCCCAGCCGCTTGATGGTGGCATCCAGCTCCTGCTGAGTGACCGCCTCACCGGGTAGTATTAAACGGCTGCCATTGAGAAAGCGGGCTTCGGCGGGTCGGCCGACATCAAGCGCCAATTCAATAAGCAACGGATTACCGCTGAGGGCATCTGGCCCTGAGAAGGCGTGCTGCAGGGCTTGTGTAAAGCGCTCTGGCAGGATGCCCAGCATCCGTTGAAGTTCAGGTTGCTGTAAATCTAGATGAGGGTCTTGGGCAGCTAAAAGCTTCTTTTGTTGGGGCTTTTTTCTAGACTCAAAAGCAGCGCGGCTACTCTCATCAACGGTCATGCGTTACAGCGTCTCCTTCCCGAGTGGCAGGCCTTGGGGCGAGTTTTTTAACGCGCAGATAAATCTTTAAAAAAAGTTTACCTAAAGGTTTGCATTCATAATATAGCAGATTTGTGCGTAATAGTTAAGTCTCCAGAAAAAATGGCCCAATGACCTCGAAAAAATTGACCCTGGAGGGAGTTGAACCCCCGACATTCGCCTTAGGAGTGCGACGTTCTATCCAACTGAACTACAGGGTCAACAGCAAAAAAGGTTTCAAGAGGCAGCTAAAAAGATATTAATTTTAGCTTAACACGTTTGGATGCTTGGTGGGTTGACAAAAAGCCGGTGGAACTTCATTTTGTGTGAGCCGTCATGGATTTTATTATGGCTACAATAATACCAAAATGTTCGGCTCTTGCAGGCTGTTTGTGCAGATGTTGAAGTTGGTGGCTCTATTAGGTTTCAATGTATTTTTGCTCATAATTAAGAGGAGTTTTTTTATGATGGCGCGTTTTTCTTCAGTGTGGTCTAAAAAATGGTTGCCTGTTGCCGTTTGGGGTGTTCTGTTGGCCGGCTCTTTGGGGGTTGCAGGCGGGGTTGTGTTAGAAAAAACGGGGGCTCTTTTAGCACTTCAAGCGCTTGCGCCACAAGAGCAAACCTTTTCTTATCGTCATTTGCAGACGGTGGCCAATGATGCCAATGCAAAATCTCGGCGGCTGAGTCCGGCCATGCTGGGGATGAACCCTAACCTTATTGCCGATGTTGCAGAACTATTAGCCCCCAGTGTGGTCAATATTGATGTGTCAAAGTCAGTGGGTGGCCGGGGTGGACAATATCCTGAAGGACTGATGCCTTTTCCCTTTGGCGATGGTCTGATGGAGCGATTTTTTGGCTTTTCACTGCCTGAGCCATCACCTCAAGAGATGCCGTTTCGAGGCAGTCCGCGTGCTCAAGGCCGTGCGATGATGAGCCCGCAGGTGATGGGTAACGGCTCTGGGGTCATTTTGGATAAACAGGGCCATATTCTGACCAATTATCACGTGGTGGATGGGGCAAATAATATTACCGTAACCCTCAAGGATGGTCGAAAACTTGCGGCTACGGTTGTTGGACGCGATCGCTTCAGTGATTTGGTGGTCTTGAAAGTCAATGCCCCGAATCTGCAACCTGCTACCTTCGGCAATAGTGACAAACTGCGCCCTGGCGAGTGGGTCATTGCCGTGGGCAGCCCGCTGGGCTTTGACCATACCGTGACCTTGGGCATTATTAGTGCCATTTCCCGTCAAGTTCCGGATCTCAACGCCAATGTTGAGTTTATCCAGACGGATGCCGCGATTAATCCGGGTAACTCTGGGGGGCCTCTGGTGAATCTTCGAGGGGAGGTTGTGGGCATCAATACGGCCATTGCGGGGCGAGGGCAAAATATTGGTTTTGCCATTCCGGTTGATGTGGTCAAGCAGGTGGCCGATAATTTAATTACGCATGGCAAAATCCAGCGGCCATGGCTGGGGTTAGCCATGATGGATATGGCGCCTGATGTGGCGCAGAGCTTGGGTTTGCCTGAAAAAACCCCTGGCGTTGTGGTGGCGCGTGTCATGCCCGATAGTCCCGCCGAGCGGGCGGGCTTTCAGCAGGGTGATGTGATTCAGCGTGTGGAAGGCAAAATGGTGACCAGCGCTAAGGCCATTCAAGACTTGGTGCGCAACGCTACGGTGAGCAAGCCCATTCATATGCAGATTTTACGCAACGGTGCCCTCAGCGCTGTAACCGTGACCACCGATCAGCTGCCCTCTGAGCCTTCCGAGGGCTCTCGAGGCTAGATACGGCTCACAAATCTCCTGATAAACCTCCAGTTTGACGTTTGTTGTATGGGGTCAGAATTTGTTGCTAAACAAAAATTCCATTCTGACCTCTAACATAAATGATGCTGTGCACGTGGCATAATCGCTTGCAGGCGATACAATCAAAAAATTCTTGCAACGTGTATAGAGGCGTCTTAGGGCGTTATTATCCCCATGGCCAAAGTGAAAACCCGATTTGAGTGTGAGCACTGCGGTGCTGTGAGTGCTGTGTCGCTTGGTCGCTGTCCAAGTTGCCAAGCGTGGGACAGTTTTGCAGAAGTCCGAGAATCTGCTGGTGGGGATACGCCAGCCCGCTCACGATTAGGTAAACTTTCTGGCATGGCTCCCTTTGGCGAGCATGCGGCCACAAAACTCTCCTTAAGCCAGATTGCCGAGCTTGACGCCAAACTGACGGCCTTGCCCGAGGTGAGTGATGTGAGTAAGCCGCGAACGCATACCGGCTTTGCAGAGCTGGATCGTGTGCTGGGTGGAGGGTTGGTGTCAGGAAGTTATCTCTTAGTGGGGGGGGATCCTGGTATTGGAAAATCGACCTTGATGCTTCAACTGGCGGCAACGCTTGCGCATGCGGGTCATCGTGTGCTGTACGTTGCCGGAGAAGAGTCTTTGCATCAAATCAAGGGGCGTGCGCTCCGATTGGGCTTTGAGAAAGCCCCTGTGACCCTCTTGCCTGAGACCGACATGGCGCAAATTCTTTTAGCTGTGCAACACACACGCCCGGATGTTCTGATTGTGGATAGTATTCAATCTACCTTTGATGGTGAGGTTGCCAATACCCCGGGCAGTGTTTCGCAGGTCAAGGCCTGTGCCGCCCAACTGATGCCCGTGGCCAAGACCATGGGGATTACCACAATTTTGGTAGGCCACGTCACCAAAGATGGTACTGTGGCGGGTCCCAAGCTCTTGGAGCATTTGGTGGATACCGTTTTGTACTTTGAGGGTGAGCGTTATAAAGATTTACGACTGCTTCGAGCCATGAAGAACCGATTTGGTGGGGCGCATGAGCTGGGTGTCTTTCAGATGGGGACAGACGGGCTGGAAGAGGTTGCAAATCCCAGTGCGCTGTTTCTATCAGGTTTTACTCAGTCTCCAGAGCCGGGCAGTATTGCGGTGTGCACTCTGGAGGGTTCGCGCCCCATGGTCGTTGAAATTCAGGCGCTGGCAGGGCAAACTCAATATCCCTCACCGCGTCGAGTGGCTAATGGCTTCCCCTTGACGCGTCTTCATCAGGTTGTAGCGGTCTTGGAGCGACGTTTGGGTGTTGATTTGAGTCGCCATGACCTTTTTGTAAACGTTGTGGGAGGCCTCTCTATTGACGAACCCGCCGCTGATTTGGCCGTTGCGCTGGCTTTGATTACCAGTTGGCGCGATGTGGCCATCCCCACCGGCACCGTTGTTTTTGGAGAAATTGGCCTGACGGGCGAAATTCGCGCTGTTCGTGCAGCGACCCAACGTGTGGCTGAAGCCTTAAAAATTGGTTTTCAGCGCGTGATATTGCCGGCGGCCAATATCAGCAAGGATTTGCCTGACGGGATCACCGCTCAACCCGTTCAAACGTTGCTCGATGCTTTGCGCACTTGTCAGCTGAGCGGCTGAGTTGAAGGCAGTGGCTTTTAATTTAAGCCGTGCTGCAGCGTCGAGACATTGAGAACCGTCAGCAGGCGTTTTTCAAGCTTCACGATTCCTGAAATGTAGCGGCGATCGATTTGGGCGAGGTTGGCAGGCGGGGGCTCCACGGCAGACTCTTCCACGGCCACCACGTCACCAATTTGATCCACCAGCAAACTGGTCAGATCGGGGGTGAGGGGGCGATCGTCGAGGTTGGCGTTTTCGCGTTGGCGAATGGCATGCAGCTCCGGCTCTGTTTTAAGAATGAGGTTGTGGGTGTTTTCGTGGAGCCTGGTTTTGCCCACGCCCAGACGTTTTTTGAGATCAAGGACGGTCACAATTTGACCGCGCAGGTTGAGGAGGCCTTCCACAAACTCAGGCGCGCGAGGCACAGGAGTCAGATCCAGTTGCCGGTTGATTTCTCGAACATAGAGAATGTCGACGCCAAAGAGATCGTTATCCAGATAGAACGTTGCGATGTTTCGGGTGGTCATGTTAGATGTTCCTCTTTCTTTGAAAGACGTTTTATGACTGAAATGAGACGAACAGGATGGCATAATTGATTTTTTTAACGTGAATCAACAGATTAAACATTGGCCAAAACGCCTGCCCGATTTAAGAGGCCTTCGGGTTCGATGAATAGTGTCAAGGTGTTATTCACAATGGCTGAGCCTTCAACCCCTGCATAGCGACCCAATGCGCGATCCAGATTGATGTTGACCTCAGTGGCGTCCAAAATTCGGCTGGTGAGAATACCGACCTTGCCATTGGCTTCGTTGGGCAAAATCAGGAAGGCATCCTGGCTGGCTCCGCTGTGAGCGTCTTTTTGGGGCATGGGTTGAATGGGTAATAATTTATCTAGCCTCAAAATGGGCAGCCCTTGACCGTAATAGGTAATAAATTCTTGATCGCCCATGTGCGTAATATTTCGAAGATCAATTTTTTCAAGCCGCATGACCGAGCTCAGTGGGAAGGCAAAGGTTTCATGCTCGGCCACGTTAAAGAGTAAAATATTGCGCCGATCACCAGAGACGCTGGCTCTGGCGCGTGCCAAGAGGGCTTCTTGCTCGTGCTGGGCGTTAATTTCTTCAAACGAAATGCCGGTTGTGTTGATAATACCGCCGGCATCGACGATCATGGCCACGTGACCATCCCCCATAATGGCCGAGCCTGCAAAGCACTTGCAATCTTGCAGATAGCCAGAGAGCGGCTTGACGACAATTTCTTCGGGGTCAAACAATTCGTCAATAATAAGGCCAAATTGATTTGAGCCGACTTTCAAAACGAGAATGTTATAGTCTGAAACGGGGTGTTGGCGACGGTTTTGACGCTCAAGGGCAGAAATGCTCCAGAGTTTGTCGGCGTGTTTGCGGCGATCGGATTTTACTTTTTGCCCGCCGGCAAGTTTATTGGCATTTGCCACACGGATATCGGCCACTTCTTGGCGGCGATCGAGCCTTTTTTCGCCAGTTCGAGGATCCGCGTAGTGACGCGAGATGTTGAGCACATCAGCAAGACGCAGCAGGGGTAATAGTTTGCCGCGCAGTCTTAGAACAGAGGCATTGCCGACTTTCTCAATTTTTTCAGCAACATCTGCCGCCTTGACGCGCACCAGCTCCAGCAAGTTGATTTGCGGAATGGCAAAGCGTTGATCGGCCACCCCAACGATGAGGGATGGGATAATGGCGAGCGTTAATGGCAACCGCAAGAGCAGGGTAGTCCCCTGGCCAACTTCGGTTTCAATGCTAATGTGGCCACCCAGTTTTTCAATGTTGGTGCGCACTACGTCCATGCCCACGCCGCGGCCTGAAATTTCTGAAACTTTTTCAGCGGTTGACAATCCGGGGAGAAAAATCAGGTTCACTTTTTCTTGAATAGACATGCGACGCACATCGGTTTCAGTGATGAGCCCTTTTTCAAGCGCTTTTGCGGCAATTTTATCGGCATTAATACCGCGGCCATCATCAATAATGGCAATATTAATTTGCCCATCCTGATGGTAGGCTTTCAGCCAAATTGTGCCTTGGGTGTCTTTGCCGGCGGCAAGCCGCTCCTCAGGTTGCTCTAGGGCATGGTCACAACAATTTCGAATCAGGTGGGTTAAGGGGTCTGACAAGCATTCGATAATGGATTTATCGAGGGCGACGTCTTCTCCGCTCATTTCCAGCAATATCTGTTTATTGAGCATTTTTGCCATATCGCGCACAATACGCGGAAATTTGCCAAACACGCTGCCAATAGGCTGCATTCGTGTTTGCATAATATGCTCTTGTAAATCTGTGGTAATGAGGTCAATGTTTTGAACCAGTTGAGCCAAGCCCTGAGCCTGAACTTTTTCGCGGGCCAGGGTTCGAAGCAATTGATTTCGTCCAAGCACCATTTCACCAGCTAAGTCCATCAATTTATTGAGCAGATCAATGCGAACGCGCACGGTATCCGAGTTGGCACTTGCCCCATTGGTGTTGTCGAGCGCAGATTTTTTGCCGGATGTCTTGGATTCAGAAGAGATGCTCGCCTCGGAGGTAATTTTTTGACTTGTTTGAAGCACAGCGGCCTCAGAAGCCGTGTTGATGTCAGTGCTGAGCGCCACGTCATCATCTTCAGAAGGGTCTGACATGCAACGTTCTTGCTTGCTGGAGGCAACCGTCACGGTCGGCATGGGTTCATTCAGCAATCCTTTTGGATCTTCGATGAGGCTCAGATCGTCTTTTATAACAGGAAATGACAGGCACAATAAATCAGTTTCCAAAACGCTACTGATTATCCAGCAGGCGTCTTCGGCATGTTGAGAGGCGCTCACCAGCTCATTGATGGGCGTAGGGTTGCCATCCGTCCATGCTGCCAGAATGGATCCAACACTTTGAAGCTGTCCGAATAACTCTTTAGCTGTCACATTTTGCCCGCGATACTGCGGCCAGTTTAAACGGAGTCGATAGAAGCGTTGGCCACTTTTCTGTGACGTTTCGATGTGTTCGATATCTAGATTTGGAAACGCCAACGCCCCAGAAAGGGCATGTTCGAAACGTTTAAAGCCTTCAAAGGCTCTGGGTAATACTTCTTGGTCTGTTTTCGCGTTTGAAGCAGCCAACTCAGGGTCGCTATCAGAGGTCTCTGATGCATTGGGGCTGAATGGAGGATTGCCGCTAATAATGGCCTCGAGTTTTTCGGCTTCCTCGGCGTAAGCAACAGATTCACTATTTTGGATATCATTCATCATGAGGCTCAATTTGTCGACGCCATTGAGCAAGGGGTCAATTAAGGCTGGCGAAGGCAATAGCTTGCCGTCACGAAAGAGCATCAACAGGGTTTCCATTAGGTGGCTAAGCTTTTTGACCGCTTCAAAGCCAAAAAATCCTGAGGCGCCCTTGATGCTATGAATGGCACGAAAAATACGATTAATCATGTCGGCATCCACTTGTTCCCGTTGGGTTTCAAGTGCGAGTAAATCGGGCTCAATGTTGGCCAAATGCTCGCGCCCCTCGGTGACAAACTCTTGCAACAGGTTTTCATCAAACATGGCATCCATGATCAAGAGGCTCTCCCACACGTTGGAAATGGCGGCTACAAAAATTGAAATGAACATTTCTTTAACAGTCTATATTGTGAATTTTTGGGTAGCTGTCTGATAGGTCTATTTGGTGGACTCTTTCTGAAGCGGGCATAAAATACAGCATCGAGTGGACTCTATCACTTGGCGAAGCCCTCTTTACTTTAGTTTGAGTAGGGTTCACGAGAGTGCTGTATTCCAGTGAGCTTTAGCCACTCTTCAGTTACGCATCTTCGAGCCTGGCCTGAGGCGAGCAAAGATTACGACTCATACTTTTCATTAAAGAAATCTTTGAGCTGGCCGATGACTGAACTATGGAGACGGTCATTTTTGCATTTTAAACTTTTATGAATACAGTCCTCATTAGGATAGGTGCAATCATTTTTTAATGAGGATGACGGGATTTCGTTAGGCTTGGGAGTATTTTGGGATGTTGGTAAAAGTGACTTATGATGAGCTGAGTTTTCTCTTAAGTGATTCTTTGCTTGCGCCTGCTTCAAAAAACGCTTCAACTCAAGAAAAAACACTCCCTTATAGCTTGTTTACGGCAACCGGAGAAGTCATTTTGCCTTTTGGCGAAAAGCTGACCTCTAAAACCTTGCAAAGTCTGCAGCGCTGGGTGATTTATCGAAATCCTGCCGAGCTGCCGATTCATCATGAAGGGGTCTGGTTGGCTGGCAGCCAAGGGGAGACGACAGAGCAAGACAAGCTGGATTTAGTTATAGAAGCCTCTCATCAACCACTGATGGCAGGTGCGACAGCCGAGCGTTTTATGCAGCCGATGGCTCATTTTTTTGAAAAACTAGAGCATGGCGAACTGCCAGATGTGGCTTTGCTGACGGTGGCTCGAGATGGTTTGGTTGCTGAGGTCACCCGCCGGGCGGATGAAGTCCAAATTCTCAGTCAGCTTCGCATTCGAGATGCCTATACCTACGATCATACGCTGGATGTGACGGCGGTTAGTATTGCGCTGGCTAAATACATTGGGCTGGACGATGAGACCATTCGCGATGTCGGTTTGGCCGCTATTTTGCACGATTTGGGTAAAATTTTAATCCCAAAGCCGATTATGTTTAAAACCAGCCGTCTGTCCGTTCAAGAGTTTGAGGTCATGAAGCTACACCCTCGTTTGGGCTATAACATGATTCGCGATGTGCTGAAATTACCAGAGCATGTGGCTCGCCCTGCTCTGGAGCATCAGGAATTGCACGGTGGCGGGGGGTATCCTTTAAATATAAAGGGTGATGACATTCATCCCTTCTCGCAAATTGTTAAAATTGCCGACGTCTATGATGCTTTGACCAGTAGACGACCCTATAAGCAGCCGATTCCGAGCAACAAGGCCATTAAAATCATGCTCTCTGAAGGCGAAAAAAGCTTTAATCCCGTGTTGCTGGACAAGTTCGTCGAAATGGCCAACTATCAGCCGGCCGCTTAAAAAAAACCCTTGTTTGTCGTTTAATCAAGCCATATCCGTTTTGACTGTTTAGGCTTGATGCTTTCCATGGCTGCGTTGGCTCCAGAATCCTTGCTTCCTCGTCCCGCAAAAGGGTTGGCCAGTTTGCCAACCTATGTGTTTGCAGAGCTTGATCGTCTTAAAATTGAAGCCAAAGCCAAGTTTGATGCGCTGAATATGCCCATGATTGACTTGGGCATTGGCAGCCCAGACGCGCAAACGCCACAGCCTATCGTGGATGCCATTGCCCGTGCAGCGCAAGATCCGGCCAATCATCGCTACCCCAATTTCAAGGGCAAACCTGAATTTCGCCAAGCCATTGTCAGCTGGATGCAGCGTCGCTATGGGGTTTCTCTGGACGTTGAAACGGAAGTTCTCCCCCTGATTGGCGCAAAAGAAGGTTTGGCACACCTCACATTGGCATATGTGGAGCCTGGAACCATTAGTCTTGTCCCTTCGCCCTATTATCCTGTCCATGGGCGTGCCACTTGGATTGCAGGAGGACAACCCTATGCGCTGCCATTGACTTTAGACAATCATTTTCTGCCCGATCTGGATGCCGTGCCCAGTGACATTCTCAAGCAGTCCAAGCTTTTATTTTTGAATTTTCCCCATAATCCGACCGCGGCGGTGGCCGATTTGCCTTTTTACGAGAAAGCCGTCGCGTTTTGTAAGCAGCATGGCTTACTTCTGGTGAGTGATTTAGCCTATGCCGATATTGGTTTTGATGGCTACAAGCCCCCGAGTGTCTTGCAAGTTGCTGGCGCAAAAGATATCGCGATTGAATTTCACTCGTTTTCAAAATCTTTCAATATGGCTGGCTGGCGCTTGGGCTACGTTGTGGGCAATGCCGAGGTGATTGCAAACTTGTATGCCATCAAGACCAACATGGACTATGGGGTTTGTAATACCATTCAGGATGGCGGCACCTATGCGCTCAATCACGCCGAAAGCCTTATTCCTCCGCAAGTTGCCATGTATCAGGCTCGTCGAGATATTGCCATGGCGGGTTTCCAGAAGTTGGGCTGGCAAACGCCCTCGCCCAAAGCCAGTATGTATCTGTGGTTGCCAATTCCTGTTTGGGCGAAAGATAGCTGGGACTTTGTCAAAACCCTGCTGGATCAAACCGGTGTTATCGTGTCTCCTGGCAGTGCGTTTGGTGAGGCTGGAGAAGGCTATTTTCGTATTTCGCTGGTGGCCAATGAGCCAGTGCTGCAATCGGTGCTGGCGCGTATGGAAAACGCTGGTATTCGATTTGATTGCTTCCAAGGAGGGTGCTAATGCCAATCGGTTTTATTCTTTTAATGACTCTTTTGTGGGCGCTCTTTGCCTTTAAAGCGCCATTTGATACCTATGGATGGTTAATGCTGGTGGCTCTCGGCTGGTGTGGTGGCTTCTTTGATGGTCGTCGTGCCGATTCAAACCCATCTGATGCGGCTGTGTTGACAGATTGATTCTAGGCGATCGTATTCTTCAGAGACTCATGTATTGCGTGTTGACAGCTTGAAAGGAAGTTCAAATGGTTGTTCTCGTCGACAAAAATACCAAATTACTGGTACAGGGCATTACCGGCCAAGAGGGTCAGTTTCACGCTGAAGGCTGCGCTGCCTATGGCACGCAGGTGGTCGCCGGTGTCACACCGTTTAAGGGAGGGCAGTCTGTTGAGATTGCTGGAAATTCTGTCCCTGTTTTTAATACGGTGAAAGAGGCCGTTGAAAAAACGGGCGCCAATGCGACCATGATTTTTGTACCGCCGCCGGTGGCTGCGGATGCCATTCTTGAGGCGCTGGATGCCGAGCTTCCATTAATTGTCTGTATTACAGAAGGTATTCCAGTGGCAGATATGGTGCGGGTTCGTATTGCGCTGAATCAAAAACCGCAATGTCGACTCATTGGCCCAAATTGCCCTGGCGTTATTTCGCCAGAACTTGGCAAAATTGGGATTATGCCAGGCGTTATTCATAAAAAGGGTCCTGTGGGTGTGGTCTCTCGATCGGGCACCCTCACTTACGAAGCTGTGGATCAGCTGACGCAATTGGGTATTGGCCAAAGTAGCTGTATTGGTATCGGTGGCGATCCTGTGAATGGCACCAATTTTATTGATGCCCTCAAATTATTTGAAGCCGATGACGACACCAAAGCCATCGTGATGATTGGTGAAATTGGGGGAGATGCTGAAGAACAGGCGGCCGCCTATGCCAAAGATCATGTGAGCAAACCGATTGTCTGCTTTATTGCGGGTCAAAGCGCGCCACCGGGGCGTCGTATGGGGCATGCTGGTGCGATTATTTCAGGTGGCAAGGGAGACGCGGCCAGTAAGATGGCGGTTCTTCAAGCTGCTGGTATGACGGTTGTTAAATCACCGGCGGATATTGGTGCTTCACTTGCCAGCGTCATCTCATAGACGCTTTGGTCGCAATTTTCCTAATGTTCAGCCCATGCTTTAGGATGCAGCACCTTGAGCGGCTTGGCTCTCTTGCCACTGTCGCACAAGAAACTCACGCTCAGTAATGTCGCGGTGATGCGCACAGGCCTGAGAGGTCACGGTTACGGCATCAGAGAGGATGTCGACGCTTTTGCTAAGTTTGCCAAAGAGGCACACCCCGGACGAGGATAAATGGCCATCCGATGCTGGATTATAAAAATAACCGCAGGAGCCGCATGTCATTATCGTGAGCCCTCGATCGGCCAGTTTGGCATGAAGCTCATAATAGGCCTGATCCAGCCCACGATATTTGGCGGTTTGAAAAGCAATGCCTTTATATTCCAGCACCAGGCTATAGCGATGGCTGCCATCAGGCAGCTGCGCTTGGGAGGCGCTTAGCTGACATTCTACCTGACGGCTCCCGTTGGTTACCGGTACCCATTTGACGCGTGTATCTGGCTCAGAAAGTGCCTGAACACTCATGACAGAAGAGGCGGCAGGGGAGAGTCCAACCAGAGCATCGTGCGGGGTGTCCAAAAGGGGGTCATGAGAGGGGCTGGACTTTGAAGCGATGGGTGATGAAAGTGTTTGAGCCTCTATAGAGTTGGCTTGGGAGGCAGGCTGGGCTGGTGTCAGGGCTTCATTAAAGCGCTTTACTAAAGGGGATTTAGAACGATAGCCAACTTGACGGTAGCGAAATAACCGAGCCATCAAACATTGCACAAGCCCCCATGGCGAGAGCACTGCAGCCGCGATATACAGAAGCGGGGTCCAAAAAATGGTGCTGATGATATCATCCAGACGGCTGCGAGCGATTAACAATCCAACAGCATGCACAACCATGACACTTAGGCCTAAGATTAGCCATGTGATGGCGCCCCCCCAGATGCTCAGCTGTGGCAGTGCATCCAGCAAGGCAAGGCTAAAGCAACCCAAGCCGACCCAAAATGCGGGGATTTCAACCAGATTCAGCAACGCAAGTAATGGCTCTGCATCCAAGCGCGACAACGATCGCCACAGAAGTAAAGGGGTAAATTGCCACCAGAGTTTACTTTTATAAAGAGCCGATGCAACCAGGCAGTGTAATTTTTGGCTTGCGGGCTGATACTCATCCTGATAGACCACAATATTGGGTGCCCAAGCCACACGAAACTTTTCCAGCGCCAGGCGCAAGCCATAGGCTGTATGATCCAGCACTTGAACCCCAGCAGCGTTTATGCCCGCGGCATAGGGAAGCATTTCCAGTAGTTCCTGTTTAATGGCCCAGCCCGAGGGCATCAGCTTTGCACTGCCCCCAGCGTGAAACCGTCCGGCGTTTACCAGACGATTCTGTAAACGGGTGTTGAGTGCCAGAAGCTTTTCCAGAGGGCTCACGGGACGGTATCGGCTTGCAAGATAGCCCTGAAATACAAAGGCATCAAAACTGCGATTCACGACCGACTGCAGAAAATCAGGCTTTACGATATCGGTTGGCTGTAAAAAGACATATAAATCAGAGCCTCCAAGGGCAAGGCAGCGCTCCACTAGCCAGCCTTGCAGTTGCGCCGCTTCAATGCGAAATCCAGGATGCTGCCAAAGACGGGTATTACTTGGCAGGGGAAGTTGTAGCAGGTCGGCGTGGGTTTCTTCGGTGGTGGCAATATGGATGGTTGCTCGTGTGACAGGATAGGCTTGCTCTTCAAGGGCATCGAGTAAATCGGCAAGATTATTCAGCTCAGAGGGTTGGGTGTAGCAGATGAGGATAGCCACTTGCGTATCTGTCATGGGGGCTTCAACCCGCTGGATGAGATCGCGTTTTCGGCCTTGTTCGGCATGAAAGAGCATCCAAAGGTGATGCAGCGCAATTAGGCTCGCAAGGCTCAATAACGCCACAGAGGCACCTGAGCCAAAATCATGCCTAACAGACCAGGCAGAAATTACAGAAATAGCAGAAGCATCAGGCATAAAAAAGCACTTGGCAAAGGAAGAACGCCTTAATGGTGAGACGGACCAAATCGTGATTTATCATAGCATCAACCTCTGTCATACACGCTTTGAATGCAAGTGCGTTTTGCTTGCGGCCATTGTGCTTGCGCAGGTAAGCCCTTGAAGTCTCAGGCCTCTGTGGATGCGACGGCTTAGACGGATTGCGATAGAATAGCGCTATGATTGGCGTTTTTGATTCAGGGATTGGTGGCCTGACGGTTTTGCGGCATCTGCTCAAGCGGTTTCCGGGCTTGCCTGTGGTGTATTGTGCCGATACGGACTGGATGCCCTATGGCGATAAGCCGTTGCCAGAGGTTGCCCAGCGCGTGCAATCGGTGCTGTCATGGCTTGGCGAAAACGTTAGCCAGCGCTATCACCAACCCCTCAAGCAATTGGTGGTTGCCTGTAATACGGCGGCTTCCGCGCTGGATCTCTGTAAAGCCTCCTCTGATGCCATTCAACCTGCAGGGCAGTGGTCTCTGGGTAAAAATTTGCTTGAGCCCATTCGTCCGGGTTGTCAATGGCTGACGCAAGCGGTGCCTGAGGCATCAAAAGTTGGTTTGCTTGCCACGCTTGGTACGGTCAATAGTAACCAATATGCCCGCTTGCTTGAAGCGCATGGGGCTCCTTTTTTTCTGCACAGTGTGGCTTGTCCAGGCTTGGCCACCCTGATTGAACGGGGGCCATGGCACAGCGCGGAATTGCAAAAAATGTTGGCTGGTTTTTTAGCGCCCTTGGTCGCTTGGCCTTTGGATACTCTGGTTTTAGGATGCACCCATTATCCATTGGTTCAGGCCGCCATTGAAGCGCAACTGCGTCAGATGTTACCGCAGCGGCCGGTTCGTGTGATTGATCCTACCGTGTGTTTGGTTGATCGCCTTCCTCAAGGCCTTCCCTCTGACGTCACCCTGCCGATTCCTTTTTATGTCACTGGTAATGAGAGCGCATTTTCCAGTCGACTGGCACAGATGGATATTACGGCTTTTCTGGCCACCCAACGACCCATTGAGGTTTTGCCCGCGCGACATTTTCCCCCTTATTCGGGATGATGCCCTCAGGGGTTGCTGCTCTCTCTTATTGCTGTGCTTTTTGTGCTATTGCCCGACCTGCCAAATATCCTGATGTCCAGGCATTTTGAAAGTTAAAGCCGCCCGTTACTCCATCAATATTCAGGAGTTCTCCGACGACATAGAGCCCGGGGCAAATCAGGCTTTCATAGGTTGGCAGATGGATGTCACTGAGCGCCACACCGCCAGCGGTGACAAATTCTTCTTTAAAAACACCTTTGCCTGTTATAGTTAATGGCCAGTGTTTCAGGCTTTCGGCCAGGCGATTGAGGGTTTTGTCTTTTACCTCGCTGATGATGCGATCACAGGGCACGTCTAGCTTGCAGAGTAAATACTCCCAAAAGCGTTGAGGCAAAGGTGAGAGTAATTCGCAGTGCAGGTTTTTTAATTGTTTTTGCGGCTGGTGTTGCTTGGCCAAATTGAACGCGCCTCTGAGCGCTTCAGAGGAGACATTTGGCAGCCAGTCTATAATCAATGGCGCTTGATAGCCTACTGCTGCCAGTGCTCGAGCCCCCCATGCCGATAATTTTAAGATGCACGGGCCACTGACTCCCCAATGGGTGATGAGTAAAGCCCCTTGCTGCAGGCAAGGGTCGTGACCTGATATTTTGAGATGGCCGCGCACTGGATTCACGGACACACCGGCCAAGCTCGTCAGCGCAGCATCATCGATGCAAAAGGTAAATAAAGACGGCACACCCGCAATCATGCGATGACCCATGGCGGCGGCCAGCTTGACGCCTGAGGGTGCGCTGCCTGTTGCAAGCACTATCTTTTGAGCGTGGATGTTTTCAGAATCTGTCTGAATCTCAAATCCACCGCCTGAGTTCATGTGATTAAGTCCCCGGACGGACTGTCCTGTCTGGATTTTGACTCCTAAACGCTTCGCCTCGTTGAGTAGGCAGTCAATAATACTTTGAGAGGTGTCACTTTGAGGGAAGATACGGCCGTCAGCTTCTGTTTTTAGGGGCACCCCTCGCGATTCAAACCAGTGTCGGGTTTGGAGTGGGCCAAATTGGCGAAAATTTTGCAACAGGCTTTTATGCCCGCGTGGATAATGGGCAAGCAAGTGAGAAGGGTCATTACAATCATGCGTCACGTTGCAGCGGCCCCCTCCGGATATTTGCACTTTGGCCAGCACACGAGGGGAGCCTTCCAAAATCAGGATGCGTAAGTTTGGCTGGTTGACTTTGGCGCTCAAGGCGCTCATAAATCCACCAGCACCTCCTCCAATGACAACCGCATCCCAGTTAGAGGTCATGGCGTAAGGTTGCTGGCTTTAGGCTTAAACGCTCAATGGCACGACACAGCGTGAAAATGCGAGGCTCTGTCTCTGCGCTGAGTGAGCGCACCAATACGGTTTTGGCACCCAGTCGCATACCGCCCCAAATATCGGTCAAAGGCCTGTCTCCAATAACGGCGACCTGAGCGGGGGCGAGTTGTAAAATCCGCAGGGCTTGATGAAACCCTGCTCGCCGTGGCTTCTGGGCATGGGCAACCACGGGTAAATTCAAGATTTTTGCAGCGTGCTCGGTGTAGACGAGATTTTTATTGTTGGAAACCACCGCCATCTGGATACCGTCACCGTGCATGGCGTCAAGCCATGCGGCAATTTCTGGGGGGACTTTGCCCGAGTGGCTTGGCATCAGGGTATTGTCCAAATCCATCAATAATCCTTTGACCTGCCAGCGGGTTAAATCGGCCAGCAACAGGTGGGTGATGTGCGTCAGGGTTAAATCAGGATGGAGCCACATTGTGAAAAAATGGATGAAACAAGTCGTTCGTCAACGGTGATGGGCAGAAAACAACTGCACATTAAAAAAATCATAACGTAAAGGGTGTGCATAAAAAAACCGGCTTGCGCGAAACGCGAAAGCCGACTGCATCACCTGAGAGAAAAAATAACGAGAAGTTTTGAAATGGCATTACATCATGGCGGATCCAGCCACGCCTTCAAGATGCGTGACATAATATTTTAAGAGGCCATAAATAAATTGCTGAGGTAATCGTGGATATCAGCGTCATCCAATTCTTGGGTGTCTTCGTTGAGTACTTGAGCCGTTTTTAATGCGCGGGCTGCCAAGGTGGGCTGACCGAGCATGCCGTAAGCACGACCCAAATTGTAATGTGCCACCGCGTATTGGTCATTAATGGCAATGGCGGCCTTGAAGAGTGCAAGCCCCTTGTGCGCCTGCCCAAAATGATCCAGATAAATAGCGCCCAGGTTATTTAACGGGATTTCATAAGTCTCATCCAGGGCGATGGCACGCTCGTAATAAGCCATACTGAGGTTAACATCCCCATCGAGCCAAGCTAAATAGCCTAAATTGGCGTGCGTTGGGGCATCGCTGGGGTTAAACCGCAGAGCCTGCTCATAGACGGCTTTGGCGCCGGATAGATCTTGTTTTTCAAAGTGGAGCAGGCCAAGTTTCATGTAATGTTTGCTGTTTGCAGGTTCTGTTTGCACCGCGTGCTGAATCGCCATAATGGCGCCATCAAGATTATTGCGCCGCTCATAGAGCCGAGCTAGTTCATAGGCGGCACTCACGCGAATGTCAGCCGGTGTTGCCCCGTAAGGATTTCCAGCATCCGCGCTGTTTAACAGAGCAATTTGAAGATGATTGGCCGCTTCCTGAAAATCTCCAAGCCGATAAGCCGCCTGCCCTGCTCGCGCCTGCCAAACAGGATGACCAGGCTGACGCTCCAGCAATAAGCTGTATAGCTCCAAGGCTTCTTGAGGTGCATTGCAAGTGTCCATGAGTTCGGCCAGGTGAAAAAGTGCTTCATCATGCAGTGGATTGCGCGACAACGCTTTTTGATACCAGGCAACCGCTTCAGAGCGCTGATTGGCGGACTCATACAATTGACCAATCAAGACCATTAAGGGTGCAAATCCTGGAAAGTCTGCATACAGTTTGTAGGCTTCCTCTAGCGCCAGGGCGGCATCCTGTTTCTCTTGAGCGCGATGAATGGCGTAAAGCCCACCGAAGAGGCATTTCCACTGATCCATTTTCAGCCGAATAACAGGTGCGCCAGAATGCTCGGTTGTTTGGAATTGTTCCTTTAAAAATGTCACGGTTGCCGCCAGCAGATGCACGGCGCTCTGGGTGGTATGGTGTAACATTGTGGTGAATTCTTGACAGCGCAGGGCTGATAAACGATACGATTTGGCGCTGTAAAAGAAAAGCTTGGAGGCACTAAGCCATTGGCTCATTTGACGACTCAAGGCTTTTCTGGCTTTTTTTGAGCCTTTTTTGGGCTCAAAGGCATCCAAAGCGGCTTGGGTTTGACCTTGTTTAAAGGCCAAGAGCCCCAACATTACCTCAATGCCCGCGTGAGATGAGTCTTTGGCACTTTGAAGATTTTGGGCTCGGCTGACGAGTTCGGCGGCTTTTGCCAACTTGCCTTGATGAAGAAGAACAAGGGACTGTTTCACCAGACTATCGATTTGTTGTTCGGGGCTATTGGCGAGCTCGGCGGCATTGGTGTATGCGTTTAGGGCTTCATCCAACAGATTGCAGGGTTGGGTGATATCAAAGTGTTTTTTGAGAAAATAATCACCTGCCTTCACATGGTGGCTGTAGGCAAGACTCAGAGCCGCTTGGGTCTCAGTCGTATCCAAGTCTTGGCAAAGGCTTGGTGGTGCCTCTTGCAAGGTTTGCAAATTAGATAAAGCGCTCAAGCGATGTAGCAATGCTAGTTGGGGGATGCCGTCGACCCACTTATCACAAGAAATCTCATCATCTTGTTCAAACCCGTCAAAACGGGCAAATCCTGCTTCTCCGATTCCCATAGATGCGGTGCTCCTTTAAATGACAATTGCACGAGACATCAGCGCAATAAGAGGACATGCCCGTTATGGCTTTGTCAGGATAAAAAGACCAGTTTAGGCTCACTCTCAGGCGCAATTTATTTGACTTGAAGTCGTTTTCAGAAGTTTATTGCAAGGTCGATGTCTGCTCCTAGACTTACGCTTTCGCCTTCCTCATTGAGACAACCGAGTTATTTTAGTTTTCGACACCGTGGGGTGTTTTCTCGAGCAAAACGCTCAATATTGTCACAACTTGTTACGCGAGAGAGCAAGAAGGGTTGGTTATCAATGGTTCTTGCGCCTTCGTTGGTTATTGACGGTTTAACCTCAGTCGATGGTTGGGGCTCGATGGTCTCGATGGTGTCGATATCCCTTCCATTGCCTGATGATTTTAAGCCTACGTGAATTTGTGATTTGTCTACCCAGAGTCGTCATGGTTTTTGCCTTTTGTGTTGCTTTATTACAAAAACGATTAGAACGTGACAGCGTGTTGCATGGGATGCGTTTTTTGAGTGCCCAACCTGAAAAAGTCACCGACAGCGTGTTTGTTATTGATGACTCTTTATTTATAACAAATTTTCTTTCCATTGGTCGACTCACCCAGGGGTGGAGACAAAAGGTTAATCCATCGCCTACTTGACAGCCAGCTATTATATAAAATGAAGGGTTATGGCTTTTATGACACCAACCAAACTAGCCCGCGTCAGCGGTGAAATATCACCAAATGTTTATCACAATTTATTTACAAAATAGTGACTTTTTGGGTTTTTTCATTGCTCAGAAAGACTTTAGGGGGTTGGCTGAATCCAAAGCATGGCCATCGGTTTTTGGATGGGAAGGTTAAAGCGCTGCAAAACCTGTTGTCTTGAAAAATCAATGACGACCAGCTCGGCGAAACCAGAGGGATTGGCCGTGGCGCTCACCCCAACGGGCTGAAAATTGTCTTTTGCAAACAATCCCACATAGCCATAGCGGGTGTCACTGGTCACGGTCATTCGTGCCGCAAATTGATCGAGGCTTAAAGGAATGGAGGTTTTTAGGGTGGCACTCTCGTTAGAGGTAACGTCAACCACTTCAATGACTCCGGCTTGAGAGGCCAGGACATAAAGTTGCCCATCGGCTCCAAATGCCAAATCACTGGGTTTTTGCCCCACGGACATTGTTTGCAGAATTTTTCCGCTTGCAACAGAAACCGCTTGAATCTCGTGAGAGGCTCGGCTAGCCATCCAGAGGATGCCGTCTGGTTCTGTGGCAGATGGGCGCCAGGCCATAGACGAGGTGCTTTGCAGGCCGGGTAAAATCCGTTTTATACGCCAGCTATCCAGAGAGAGTTCGTAAATTTTCCCCAGCGCCTGATCGGCAATCATGATGCGACGCAATGCGGGTATGAGGGTCATGGTAGTGGCGCCGCTTCCTTTGGGGAGTGGTACATAGGCAACCGGCTCTAGCGTTTTGGTGTCAATGACGGTCAGGGTTTTGCCAAAGCGATTACTCACCAGAATCTGAGCGGCTTTAGGCACTTCATCTTGTGCAAAAGCAGAAGGCTCGCGCGCTGGCTGGTTGGCCTCAGGCGCTTCAGAGGCTTCTGTTAGACTAGCATCAGGACGGTTGGGCTCAGATGATGGTGATGCTGGTGTTGGTTGGGATGATTTTGAAGGACGCCAAGGGGTAAACCATGGCTTGCGCACCGAAGTGTTTATCACGGCATTTGATGGGCTTGCATGGTCAGTGGCAGCAGAAGACCCATCCTCCGTAAGGCTATCTTGGCTTGGTGCAACGGCTTGCTGGGCTTTCAAGGCCAATTCAGGGGCAATCCACACCACAGAGTCAGGGCGAGAACCTACGGTGACCCGTGCTTTTATCAGTTGCGCTTTGGGGTCAATGACCAGTAATTCATCGGTATTCAGGCAGGTGACAAAGACTAAATCTAGATGCGTATCGGAGGTCAAACTGCTGGGGAGGCACCCTAAGTTCAGCTTCCAGCGCGATGCACCGTTTTCAGGATTTAATGACAGCAACATCTGCGAGTCTAAATCCAGCAACAGTAAGCTCTTCTGGGGTATCAACACCGTTAGCGGATTGCTTGAAGAAGTGGGTGGCAGCGGAGCATTCGTGGGTGATCCTTTTAACGTAGGCAACGCTGGCGGGGGTTCGAGTGCTCCTAATATGACGCTGAGCTCTGCGGGGATGTTCAACCCCGCTGGCAATACCAAATCTTGCGGTAAAAGACCCGTTTTGAGCTCAAATGGATAATTGGCTCGCTCGGGCAAGGTTAGACGGCCACCGGCTTTAGGAACCAGTCGCAAGAGGTACAATCCATTATCAAAGGCCATAATATCCGGAAAAGGGGGCTTAATGGGCGACCCTGCATTGGCTGGATCTTGGCTCACAAGCCGTGTGGCGTCTAATTCCGTATGGCTGGGTAAAACCGGTAGGTAGCGCTCACCATTGGAGAATGTGATGAGGCCGTCAAAGCGAATCCTAACGGCGGGGTCAATGCGGCTGAGGGTACTTAAAACGCTTGGCGGCAACTCAGAGGCATGCACCTTCAGAGACCAGTGCCCCAATGTGTGCAGACATAAAAATAAACCCGCTATTAAAATCACCAACCCGTGGCGCCAGAAGCGGGGCTGATGAAATGGGTTAAAACGACGCTCTCTCTTGTAAACTGACGTATCCTGAGCACGCATAAGAGGATTCCATTAAAGATAGGTTTGTTTAAAATTTGAATGCCAAAAAGGTTATCTTTGGTAGCACTATGAACATGCCTCTGGATGGGTAAGCCAGATTGCTGTAATGAAAGATGGTGGAGGCAAGGGGACTCGAACCCCTGACCCCCTGCTTGCAAAGCAGGTGCTCTACCAACTGAGCTATGCCCCCATCTAGGCTATGGTCTAACAGTTTTAAATTTTAAC
>JAYKJM010000108.1:0-5050 GCA_035285385.1 Vampirovibrionales bacterium | reverse complement strand
TGACAGATTTTTAGTATGCGTTTTGTGTCAAAAATTCTGCCGGTGGTCAGACTCGAACTGACATGCATTGCTGCGTGCGATTTTGAGTCGCATGCGTCTACCATTCCGCCACACCGGCTTAACGCGTTCACCATATAATTAGCTATAATGGTACACGAAAAACAATCGTTTTGGGAAGCCATGCCTCTGATGCCGATGCACTCATCCCTCATTTCAAGCCAGTTTGGGTGGCTCAGCATCCTAGATGATGAGCGCGACATCCTGCAAGCACGCTTCATAGCGCCACCATCGCCAAAAGAAATACCCCCACCTAGCAGGCTTGCTCACCATTTTGAATGCTGGCTTGAGGATCCTAAAACGTTGCCACCGCCGTTTCGACTTCAGGGCAGTGACTTTCAAGAAGCCGTCTGGAAGGCAGCCCTAACCATTCCCCGAGGCGAGACGAAAACCTATGGGCAACTCGCACTGGCCATAGGCATCACTCCCAAGGCCAGCCGTGCGATTGGACAGGCGTTAAGCAAAAATCCCATTGCTGTTTTGATTCCCTGCCACCGCGTGGTAGCCGCATCCGGCAAACTGGGCGGATTTCGCTGGGGACAGGCACGCAAGCAAGCACTTTTGGCGTTTGAAAAAGCCAATCATCACTGGCAATAAGGGGCTTACGGGGTTTCTAACAACGCAGCGTAGCTGACCGGTACCGCGTGCGCCACCAGTTTGGCCAACGCATCGGCGTAAAGGCGAATTTCATACTGAGCACCTGGATGGAGCCTCAGCTTGATAAAATTCGCCACGGCCTGAAGCGACGCCGTCCAGTAAAATTCGGTATAAATGGTCAAGGGCAAAACGCCTCGCGCTTGCTCCTTGGCAACACCCTGCTCAACCATGCGTGTATATAGCGCCAAGGCTTCGTTGCAATGAGATCGATAAGCATTCATCAGCCGGCCATCAGCATCTGGGACCAAATCATCTCGGGAGGCCTGCTTATTGCTCTCAGATTGCTGACGAAACCCTTGCGGGGTGTAATATTCAAACTGGCTGGCATCAACATACCGCAGGCTGATTTCATTCCAACCGTGATCCACGCAGGATGCACCGCCATCGGTATAGGCAATACCCACCACATGCTTGTACCACTGACGAGCTACAAACTCGGGTACTTTACAATGAAACTGAAGCTGAACATGCCGAAACGGGCTCCAGTGCTGATGTTTTGCCAAATAGCGAATCAGTTTTTCATCCGCGGCATCGAGCTCGGTTTTGCGCTTGCCAAACGATACCCGCGCCGAGTTGACCACCGTCAAGTCACTGCCCAATGTGTCTAAGAGGGCCACAAAGCCGTGATCCAACACGTCAAGATGACATTGCTGAGAACAATCAGCCTCGGATTGGGTTTCGGGCACGCGTATCATCATCATGCAGGCACTCCTTATCATCCATAAACGTTTCTAAATAATGACAGAGTGATTATAGCAAGCCCACGCCCTTTTATCCTGATGAGGCAGCCTGTCGCAGACGAGGATCCAGAAGGCCTTGCGCCAACTCGCTCACCAAATTAAGACTAATCAGCAACGTACCATACAAAAGGGTGACCCCCATCACCAAGGTAAAATCCCGATTAATGACGGCACTAACAAAAAACTTGCCCAAGCCGGGCAAAGCAAAAATGGTCTCCACGGCCACAGAGCCCGTCAGAATATTAGCGGCCATCGGGCCAAGCAAAGCCATCAGGGGCATCCACGCGTTACGTAAAACATGATGAACGGCAATATGCCAGGGCGGCAACCCAAGAGTCTTCTTAGCGTGCACATAGGGCGTCGTTTTAAGATCCGCCAACGAGCCCCGAAGAATGGTAAACGTGGTGGCCATCGGCATGCAGGCCAAGCTGATGACAGGCAAAATCCAGTATTGCATCTGAATCTGACGCGCTGCCAAATGATTGACCTGAAAAGAGCCCAACGTCGCCGCCGGTAGCCAATGCTGCCAAACGGCAAACAGCAACACCAAGGCACCGGCCATCACAAAAGACGGCGTTGCCAAAATAAACCCCATCAGATGATTCACCCCTTGAGCCAAAACCCTGCAAACAGTAGCCTGCGGTGAAGCGTAGGTTACAAAAATAGCCGCTAAAACACCCAAGGGCAACCCAAGTAAAAGGGCAAAGCCTCCTAGCATCATCGACACTACCATCGCCGGCCATAAAATCTCACCCACTCCACGATTCAGATGCACCAGACTTGGACCCAAATCCCCTTGAAACAACCCCCGCAAATAAAAGCCCAATTGCTCCAAAAGAGGCCGATCCAAATAAAAGCGGCGATTCAGCATGGCCAATACATCGGGTGGAATTTTCGGATTATCAAACGGCCCGCCGGGCATGACACGCAGCAGTAAAAACGTGACAATTGCCACAAAAAGCAAGGTCATCGCCGCCAGCATCAATTTTCGAAGCATCCAGAACATCACCCTGCAGTGTATCGCAATTTTACGCGCGATTCTTTTTAAAAATGCCGCCATGTAGAAAACAGCGATGCAGACGGTGGATCTGACAGATAGTATTGAGAACAAACTACTAGCCAACCTTCAAAAAACAAGCCGCAGGGAGAAATTACCCCCTGCGGTTGCTTGATTAAGCTGCTGCTGAAGCTTAACCGCGTAACAATGAAAGTGCCAACTGCGGCCCCTGGTTGGCTTGACCCAACACCGTGGATGAAGCCTGCTGCAGAATCTGGTTGCGAATCATTTCTGCGCTTTCAGAGGCGACATCAACGTTACGGATGCGGCTTTCGGAGGCAGACAAGTTCTCAACCGACACCATCAGGTTGCTGGCAGAACCTTCCAGGCGGTTGGTCATGGCGCCCAGAGTGGCTCGTCGGTTGTTAACCGTTGTCAGTGCCTCATCAATTTTTCCAAGCGTTGCCAACGCGTTGGCGTTGGTATCCACTACCAAGTTGGCATCATCAACTTGCAGGTTCGCCGCGCCAATGTCATCAAACACGTTTCCGGTATCGAGATCAATGACATCATTGGTCGACGAGTTGTTAGGCCCCACATGAATTTTGAAGCCGCTCATGGATGAGTTGAACAAATCAACCCCGTTGAATTGGGTCGAATCAGTCAAACGGGTTAATTCGTTTGCCAGTTCATCCAACTCGCCCTCAATGGCCGTTCTTTGTGTGGAGCTGTTAGTATCGTTGCTGGCCTGAACGGTCAATTCACGCATCCGCTGCAGGTTATTGGTGATAGAGGACATCGTGCCATCCATGATGTTCATGACATTGATGCCATCCTGCACGTTATCCAAGGCTTTTTTAGAGCCACGGATTTGTGAGCGCAAGTTTTCGGAAATTTGCAGGCCGGCGGCATCATCGCTGGCACGGTTGATCCGATAACCTGATGCTAATTTTTCCAGAGATTTGTTCAGGCCACTGGTGTTATTGGTTAATTGACGCTGCGCGTTTAATGACGCCACGTTGGTATTTACGACGATTGGCATAAGGGTACTCCTCCTTGAAATGAGAGACGATAGTGAACATCCGTGATTTATGGTTTTACGGCGTTATTTTTTCGGATTTTTTGACTGGTGTACTCACACTCACCAACCATGCAAAAGCGGCATTCAAGCAACTTTTGCAAGGCTTTTATTTTTTCCCCCAGAGGAAGGTCAACCCGTCATTCTTTCCGCTCGGGTATTGTGTCCTCCAACAAACTATCGTATCGAAAGCACACCCTATGGCCTGAAGGCCACCTGAATCCTTTTCCCCCAAATAGACGACCCGGCTGCCAGATAACCCGCCTTAACGAGCCACCACCTTACAAAGCGCTAAAAGCGCTTGCTGCGCTTCTAGCGCCAAATTCTGAAGCAACTGATTCTGCCAGGACTCTAAATTATCCAAAACCTCAGATGCTAAAAGCGCATCACTCATCAAGCCTGCCGTTGGCAGGGGTGTACCAGAGGTGGTGACATTAAGGCCAATGTGAATCAAGACCGACAAGGGGCTGACCGTACAAATAGAAACCGACAGCTTGCGGCCAGAAACCCAAAGATCGTCACCTGTGCGAACCACACGATTAGCAGCTCCCCTCTGCTGATTCAACTCTTCGGCCACACGCGCCATCCATAAACGTTGAAGCAGCACGCCAGCTTCAGCCGGCAAGCCAAAAAGCTCCGCAACGACATGGATCATACGATCGCTTGCAATGGGAGCGTTGGCAAGCACATCGGCCTGATCAACCAGATGTTCAAGCGGCACCTCACAGGCGCCCTGAAAAGCAACCAGAGCCGAGCCCTGAAGCCCGTATGTCTTATAAATCCACAACGGAGATAGCTCTACGCCTGTGTAGGATCTGGCGACAGGATCAACAAACGTTTGCAAAGCAGTCCACATTCATCTATTCTTTCGTGTCCACACTAGATATGACACCATTGGCATAACAAAGACAGCAGGTTTTGGAAACTTTTTTGTTCCAAGAAACTTTATTCGGGGCGGCAATTCATACTAAAATAACCAACCTGTAATAACCAGTTAGGTTTTGATCTGCGTGTTATGGTCATGCCGTCCTATATTTTACAGTATTGAGAGACTTTCACCGTGGCACTGGGTAAGGTTTATCCGTTTAAAGCCAAAGGCTCTTTGACGGGGAGGGGCTGGCGCTGGGGTCGACTGGCTTGCATTTTGGCTTATGCGGCAGTGGGTTTAAAGTTTGAAGCCCTGCAGGCGTCTGCCTTTACCCTCATGATGCTTTTTGGCCTGGGCTATTGGGCCATTATTCATCATCGACGCATCACTTCGGCCTACGAAACACGATTCCATCTGTTGCAAGCACTATTGTTGATGGTGTTTTCCAGCGTCATATTCCAGATTATTGAGGCACTCGGTCATACTATTGTCTCTGGCGGCCTGGCATTGGGGATTCATGATGGACTTCTTGGGTCACTGAACGAAATGACTGCCCAGTTGCCGGCCATGGCTCGCTATACCCTGATAGGGTTTTCTGCACTGGGCACCTTGAATGCTTTACGAGGCAAAGCACTTGCTTTACCGTGGATAGG
>JAYKJM010000107.1:0-22800 GCA_035285385.1 Vampirovibrionales bacterium | reverse complement strand
ACAAGCTCAAGCAATTCAGACGCGTTGCAACCCGCTACGACAAACTGGACGTCACTTTCATGGCATTTGTGTATCTGGCCAGTATTTTTATTATCTTGAAATAATTATATGTCGACACTACCTAAATAGTCTAAAAAGGCAGGTTTATTTAATCGTTTAAAAAATAAGGCTTTATCTCAAAACAGATTGCCCTGGCAGCCCAGAACCATCAACCTCAAGCCAGTCAAGGACGGTTTGCCCAATATCTGCAAACGTTTGACGGTCTCCCAAATTTCGGCCAGACAACCCCCCGCCAGAGACCACTAACGGCACATATTCGCGAGTGTGGTCACTGCCAGGGGCGGTGGGGTCACACCCATGATCGGCAGTAATCAGCAGCAGATCATCTTCTGTTAATGCCGGCAGCCATTGAGCCATAGAGCGATCAATGGCCTCAAGGGCATGAGCATAGCCGTTGACGTCTCGGCGATGACCATAATTCATATCGGTTTCAACCAAGTTTATAAACACAAACCAAGGCTTGTCTTGGACTTGGGATAGTTTTTCATCAATGCTCTGCCGCCTGACCACAGCGGCCGTAAGCTCCAAGCCGTGAGCATTATCCCGTGTGGGAAAACTCAACGCGATACCTTTCTGATTAAAAATATCGCCAATTTTACCCACGCCAATGGTAGCAATCCCATGTGCCTCTAAACGGTTTAAGACGGTATTGTCGGGTGGGTTAACGGCATAATCGTGACGTTTGCTGCCAATGCGTCGAAATGAGCCAGGCTGGCCTTCAAATGGGCGGGCAATCACACGGCTTACTTCGTGCTCGCCACGCAAGATGTCTCGGGCAATATCACACCAGCGGTAAAGCGTTTCAAGTGGTATGCGCTCAAGATGACAGGCGATCTGAAAGACACTGTCGGCACTGGTATAGACAATGGGAAAACCGGTTTTCAAGTGGTCTTCACCGAGTTCATCCAGAATGGCCGTTCCAGAGGCGGGCTTGTTACCCAGAATGCCACCACAGGCTGTTTTTTCAATAAAAGAGGCAATAATGTCCGCCGGAAAACCTTGAGGATAGGTTGGGAAAGGGGTCTCTAAAATGGTGCCCATCATCTCCCAGTGGCCGGTGGTAGTATCCTTGCCCTTGGAGCGCTCTGCCAGGCGCCCCCAAGCCCCTGACGGGCTTGCCACCGGGGCAATTTGTGTCATTGGGAATAAATGCCCAAGTCCCAGAGCGGCCAAGGTGGGTAAATGGAGATGGTCTGCATGGGCATCAATATGACCCAGGGTATTGGCATCCAAAGCATCGCCATAGTCGGGTGCATCCGGCATGGCACCGGCACCAAGGGCATCAATGACAAGAACAAAAACCCGTTTTGGCATAAAATCTGCTACCCCTATCAAAAACAGTTGGACGTATTGAATTGTTTGCGACGTGCCCGTTCGCTCAAGCGGCAGGATGACTCGCCGGCATTCGGTAGGGTCATATCATGTGGCATGATAATTTCATTGTAACTGATCTATAAAGTAACGAATCTACCAAAAATCATATCTACTTGAGAGTCATTTTTAAGGAATGCGTTTTTTAGAGGATTCATTTTTTCGGCAAATATCCCCAAAAAGTGTGTGAGGGCATTTTTTTTAAGCACATTTTGTGTATTGTATCTATAAATTTGTGCTGTTTTGCATGTTGATTAATAAGAGTTAACCCTCGAACAGGAGAATTTCCAATGGGTAGCCGTAAAAAACGTGTTATGGTGATGACAGGTGGTGGCGACTGCCCGGGTCTCAACGCCGTCATTCGCGCAATAGTGCGGCAAGCGCGAGTCCTTGGAGACTGGGAAGTGTTGGGCAGTATTGAAGCCTTTAATGGTGTAATGCGTGACCCCATGGAAGTGGTTATGCTGGATACTCACAGCGTGGCGGGGATTCACATTCGAGGGGGTACCATTTTAAAAACGACCAACAAGGGAGGCCCCTTTGAGTGGCCTGTTCAAAGTGCTGATGGCTCTTGGCATACCGAAGATCGATCCCAAGAACTGGTTGATCGCCTCAATAAGCTTGGCGTTGATGCCCTGATTAGCATTGGGGGTGATGGCTCGATGCGCATTGCCCAGGACCTCATTAAAATGGGGGTTAACATTGTGGGTGTTCCCAAAACCATTGACAATGACCTCTCTTCCACAGATGTTACCTTTGGTTTTCAGACGGCTGTTGAAATTGCCACAGATGCCGTGGATAAACTGGTGACCACAGCCGCCAGCCACAACCGCTTAATGATTTTAGAGGTCATGGGGCGCGATGCGGGTTGGATAGGCCTCAGTGCCGCCATTGCAGGCGGGGCTGATGTGTGCCTTATTCCGGAGATTCCATACGATTTAAGCGTGGTGGCAGATAAAATCTATCACCGAATGGAAAATAACCGCGGCTTTGCCATTGTCGTCATTTGCGAGGGCGCAAAACCCATAGGCGGTGAGGTCACCTTTTCAAAAAGCGATCAGGTCGGCTATATGAATAAGCTCTTGGGTGGCGTGGGTCACCGGCTTCTGGGGGAGTTAAAGTCGCTCAAACAAATGGCACAAATTGATGCGCGCGTCATGATTTTGGGGCATTTACAACGAGGCGGAACCCCTTGTGCCTACGATCGCATTTTAGCCACGCAGTTTGGTGTGCACGCCATGGAGCTTGTGGCGCAAGGACGCTTTGGGCAAATGGTGGCCTACAGAAAACCACGGATCACCTCGGTGGCGATTGCTGATGCCATTGCGGAATATAATTTTGTTAAACTCGACAGTGATTTGGTGACCACAGCGCGCGGCTGTGCCATTTGCCTCGGTGATGAGCTCTCTGGTCAGCAGCTAAATTTTATCAAGCGCGAAGCGCCGGTTGCAACCGCACATCCGCCGCTTGCAACCGATGATGTGCAGTTGATGAGAACCTGCTAGTATTAGCCCGCACAATCCGACATCACCCCACTGGATTCATCCAAAAACCGTGCAATTATTGCCATTTCTTCCATGCTCAAACTTAATACGGCATCCTGTAGGGTCTCATCAAAGAGATCTACAGAGCCCGTCAGCCGGTTGCGCTTAAAACGATAGCGCTTCAGTGCATCAATGCTTGAAGACGATGGCATCCCTTTTTGGCGCAATAGCCGATTAACGTGTGAGACGGTATCTGCGTTTTCAGGCAGGTGCAAATGCTCATGATGGTGACGGTGATACTCATGCTGTGAATGATGCGACTCCTCCTCTTGGCTCCCCTCTGCCTCAGGCTGTAATGGTTCAACCCGATTCACGGGCTCGGTTTTCAGTCGAGTGGCCGCCGGTGGTGCAACCACCTTGAGAAGCCGCTGGGGGGTAATGCCATCCATGTCCGTATGCCGTCCAAAAGATAAAATGAGAACTTCTAAGACCAGATGTCATTTGCGGTTTTTTTGCAATTTTTATACGTTTGTGACGTTTCTCGAACGAATCGGGTAGAAATCGTCAAAAAATTTCAAGATCGTGGTTTAATGCTACTGTACGTTTTAATTTTAGCTGCAAGTTCCGTATCGTCCATTGGAGTCGTGCCTTGAGCGCTGTCGACTTTACGCTTTACACCTATCTGGTTCGCCAACTGCAAGAAGGCCAACTGGATGAAACCATTGATTTAAGTATTGTTCAACACCGCCGCCCAATCCCAGAAGCCTGGCCTGTGGTGTTTACCGGATTGGTGACGTTTCGAAAGTCCATTCGCTACTTTACCGTTTCAGACGGTAAAACCACGGTGGCTTGCTATGGCAGTGTGCCCGATGAACTCTATGAGCGAGTGGCGCACCTTGAGCCCGGAGCAATTATTCATCTGATTGATTCTGAACCTCGTTTTAATAGCGAGCAAAATGCCTACGTGCTAGATGTTCAGGATGTCATGACCCTTAAAGCCTACGAAAATCATGTCAACGCCATGCGCATCAGAGAGGCGGAACGCCTGGCTCGTATGCGAACTGCTAATACGTTTTATGATGATGCTGTTCTCTACAGCAGCGTGTAAGGCTTTTGCTTCCACGTTTCTTTCAGTTTCAACGCGGAAATAAAACGTTCAAGTGTGGGGTCAGGTATTTTTTGCCAGCCTTGTGTGGCTCTATTGCATCATCGCAAAGGCAGTAAGACATTACCGCCTCCCTTACCCACAACGACTGTGCTAGGGGATTTGCCATCCCATTTTTTGGCGATTTCAAGCTCAACCACTTCCGGAGATGATTTAAGCGCCTGACCCTTGATGCGCACAGCGTTGGCTTCGGCTTCAGCCTGTACGCGAGTTATTTCGGCTTCTTGACGGGCTTTTTCGAGCTCATACTTTTTGGCAAGAGCTTGTTGTTCGGTGATTTGCTTTTGCTCAATCGCTTTTTCGAGCTCATCGCTTAAATTGATATTGCTAATGGGTAAATCCGAGACATAAACCAAGGGTGCTGCGTTGAGTGTCTGGCGACGTGCAGGAGAATCTGAAAAATCATTGCCTCGCGCTCGCAGCGTATTTTGAATAATGGCCAACGCTTCCAGCTTGACTTTTTCACGGCTCTTGACGAGGTCTTCGGCTCGGTAGCGAGCCGTAACCTGCTTAAGGGCATCCTGAATTCTGGGCTCCACAAGAGATTCATATGGATCGCCCTGATATTTCTGAAAAAGCTCTACAACTTTTTCTTCAGGAATACGAATAAGGGCTTTAAAAGAGACATTAACCGTCTGCAAATCACTACTAAAACAGGGTGCCTCGCCAGAGACGGTTTGCTGGCGAATTGTAACCAGGTTAATTTGTTCAATCAACGGGAGTTTGAAGGTAAGCCCCTCGGTGCGAAATCTCGGATCCACCTTGCCCAGGGTAACACTGACCCCTCGAGAACCAGGGGGAATGACGGTAAAGCATTGATTGGCAGCAATAAAAACAGTGACTGCAATAATAATCCAGCCGGTAGCGTTAAGATTTTGAAAATAGGGCTTCAAAACTGAAAATGGATCTGTGGTGACGCGTGCCATGATATGTCTCCTTTAAAACGATACCCGTTGTTTATTATAAACTGCATCATGAGCCGCCTACATGCGCTCCGGTGCGGTAACACCCACTAAATCAAGAGCACTTGCAATGGTGCGCTGGGTAAGGCACACCAGAGCCAGGCGAGCAAGCGTGCAGTCTGACGCATCCGTTATCACCCGACAAACAGCGTAAAGGCCATGAAACTCTGCAGCCAGCTGACTGACGTATTGTGTCATCAAATGAGGGCTCATAGTGCGAGCCGCATCCAGCACCCAGTCATCCAGCGCATCCAGCTTCAGGATGACGGCTCTTAAGGCGTCCGTTGCTCGTTTATCATCTGCCAGCGGCTGAAATAAACCCTCAACCAACACCTGAGGAGTCAAAGAAGAGAGGTACGCTTCAAGCACAGTGGGCAAGACCACAGGAGGCGCCCACTTGCCAGCATCTACATTTGGCGCAGGTTCAGTTGCCGCCCGCAGAATGCCAGCGCAACGGGCATGGGCATATTGGGCATAAAAAACCGGATTTTCGTCGCTCTGGCTTGCCGCCAAATCAACGTCCAGCTCCAGATGCGTGTCTGCACTGCGCATGACCATCCAGTAGCGAGCCGCATCAACACCGACGGCATCAATGACATCTTGCAGCGTGAGCATTTTTTTGCGCTTGCCCATGCGGGCAGATTCGCCATCAATCCGCAAGCTCACCAGCTGCCCCAGAAGCACCTTGAAGCGGCTCACATCATGCCCTAATGCCTCAATGGCAGCCTTCATGCGTGCAATGTAGCCATGATGATCCGCCCCCCAGATGTTGACAATTTGGGTATAAGGCAGCCCGTCGAGTGTTCGGGTGAATTTCTCCCGGTGATAGGCAATATCTGGCAAGAGGTAGGTCATGGAGCCATCCTGCTTGATAAGAACGCGATCTTTTTCATCACCCAACTGGGATGATTGAAACCAGGTCGCCCCCTCTGCCTGCTGGAGGTACCCGCCAGAGTGAAGGCTCGCCATGGCCTGCTCAATGCCACCACCGTCTCGAATGGCCTGCTCGCTCTGCCAGATGTCAAAATGAACACGATAGGCCGATAAAAGCGCCTGTTGCTCGGCAAATAAATGACGATACGCAAACGCGCGATAGGGGGTTAAATCCGGATCTTGCCCCGAGGCAAACGTGTTGAAATCGGCTTCAATTTGAGCTGGGGACAAGATTTTTTGAGCGATAAACTGCTCGGCAAGCCTGACCAAATACTCCCCTGGATAAAAGGGAAAGGGCTCTCCATCAACGGGAGTCGGGAAAGCACCCAAAGCAAGGCTTTCGGCACAACGCAACAAGAGAGACCGCGCAAGGTGATTCATTTGCACGCCAACATCATTAATATAAAACTCGCTGGTGACACTCGCACCGCAGGCTTTCAGCAAGCGACAAATCGCATCTCCCAAAGCCGCCCATCGGCCATGGCCAACGTGCAAAGGGCCTGTCGGGTTAGCAGAGACAAATTCCAGCAGGACACGCTCTTGAGAGAGGCTCTTGCAATGACCCAACTGATCGGCGGGGGTGGCCAGCCGCTTGGTGAGTATCATTGCCAGGCTAAAAGGCGAAAAGCGGACATTTAAAAAGGCACCCGTGGCCAGGACGGTTACCTCAAAGCCTAAATGCAAAAGTTCTTCGGTGAGGGCAGGGCAAAGCTTTTCTGAAATGTGAGCAGGCGACAACTTAAGGGGCTTTGACAGCGCTGATACATTGACCGCCAAATCCCCAAAATCAGGGTTTTTAGGCCGCTCAATTCTTAAGGGTAGCCCGCAGATAGAAGGTTCTGTAAAAGATTTGGACAGCGCACGAGGCAGCGCAAGTTGAAGGGTTTCACGTAACATAGTCTTCTTATCTTAGGAGGAAAGCTTAATTTTTAAACCTTTTTTTGAAGATATTGACCCCACTGAGCATGATTTCCCTCTCTGTTGTCATACCCGCCTACAACGAGGCCGATCGCCTCTGGCCAACGTTAAGCGGATTGGCTCAGTTTTTACCCGTATTTTTGGGGCATCAGGGATTTGAAGTCATTCTGGTCAGTGATGGTAGCCGCGACGAGACAGAGCGCGTGATGCAACGTTGGATCCGGCATTGTCGGGTTTGTCGGCATCAACCCACGCAATGGCAACTGATTAAACTGCCAACCAATCAGGGCAAGGGTGCCGCCGTGCGTGCTGGCATGCTGGCCTCTATTGGGGAGTATGTTCTGTTTATGGATGCGGATGGGGCAACCCCAATCGAGATGTTGACACCGCTTTATAAGGCGCTTCAAGACGGGGCTGATGTTGCATTTGCCTCGCGTGCCCTACCAGTTGGCAAAATGCCTGTTAAAGCCAGACGCCACCGCCATATTTTGGGACGATTGTTCCATGGTATGATTGCCTCCAAGATTGCGGGCATTCACGATAGCCAGTGTGGCTTCAAATTGTTCAAACGCGAGGTGATAGCGGGGCTATTTGTGCCGCTAAAACTTTCTGGCTATTTGTTTGATGTTGAAATCCTGATGCGTGGGCAACACAACGGCCTCAAAATGTCAGAAATTGCCGCCCCTTGGCATGATGTGCCTGGCTCGAAGCTCAGCATTGTTCACGATACCCCTGGTATCCTCCGAGAGCTTCTTGGGCTTTACTGGCTGAGGCTTGAATAAGCCCTATTGCTGGCTTTATTGATACGAACCATGACTTGGCCATTTTAGCCAGCGCACAAGCCAAACTGAAACGCCAGTGCGGTCAGCTGTGTGCGGTTATTGGCATGCAGCTTTTTCATCAAGCTAGCAACATGAGAGTCTACCGTTTTAACGGAGAGCACCAATTCGTTGGCAATGGCGCGATTGGTTTTTCCTTCCGCCACCAAAGACAACACTTCAACTTCGCGGGCCGTCAATAATGAATGCGCTCCCAAAACCGGATTTAACGCCAGTTTGGCGGCCACATCTGGGGATAAAATTGGTGCCGTGTCCGCTTGACGAAGCTTTTTGAGCAGTGCTCCCATTTCAATGGGGTCTTGCAATTTGCTCAAAAACCCTCGAGCGCCATAATCGAGTGCTTTTTGAACGTATTGCGTCTCGTTATAGGCTGTAAAAATAACAAAAGCCACCTGCGGATAGTCTTTTCGAAGGGTCTTTAGCGCTTCAATTCCACTAATTTTGTCATTCAGATTGACATCGAGTAAGACGCAGTCGGGTTGTTGCTGCTTTAACAGGCCACGTAACGCTTCAATATTGGCGCACTCTGCAAGAATTTTAAAACCACGCTGCGCCTCCAGTAGCATGCGCGTGCCTTGCCGCACCACTGCATGGTCATCGACAATCACGATAGATAACTCTGGCGCGAGGGAGGTGTCAGCATCAGAATTCATGTTGGTCAGCAATGGCTTTGCCCCTAGAGTGTATTTTACACATCAAAATAGAACCATCCTCTTTTGAGTATACTCCGTTTCAGCAGTTTGGAAGATGGGCAACGTTTCAACCTCCCCGTGATAGCAGCTTAAAAACAAGCAGCCCTGAAAATAACCAGCAAAATGAGGCCTTACCCAAACAATTGGGTCACTTTGCGCCGCCACCAGCGATTGGCTTGTTGATGGGCACGTTTGCAGGCACTGCATTGCTCACAATAGGGTAGGTCGAATTCTGAAACACCCTTCTCAAGCATGACCGTGTGACATTGATCGGTTTGCAGCAAGCTTGCCATCTCAAATGACATGTGGCGGGCTTGAAACCGATTCAATATGACCAGCTGATGGGGGGCATTATCATTTTGCTTGAAAGATGAGCGCTGATGAGCGCCAGGGGTAAAAAGTCGCATGACTTGAGAGCGCAGCCAGCTTAGAGACGGAATATCATCCCACAAGACCCAACTGAACGCCTCTTGAGACAACAGGGATGATTGAGCCATGGATGCCAAAACGGTTGGCGTATCCGAATGGCTCGTGACCATAAAGCGGGGGCCTTTAAGTGGCTGTTTTTCAAAATGGCTCAACGCTTTTTGCACCGATTGACGGTCCCTCAGAACCCAGACGGTTGTATCGGCTGAATATTCTTGCAGGATGCGTTGCGCCAGAAGGTGGGCATCATGGCGGGTTCTCGCTGTCAGCAACCATCCTGACGAGCCCCCCAAGCCTTGAACAGATTGAAATATTTTCCAGAAAGTATCCTGCTGTTCTGTCAGAGATTTGACTGAACAGACCGTAATGGCCATCGTTTTAGGCAGCTGCCAAGGTACTGAGGAGACATTGACCGCCTGAACTGGCAAAGCCAATGTGCTCAAGACCATATCCTGAAGGGGAGAGGATAACAAAGGCGCCAGACAAACCAGTGGTGTCATCCAGTTGGCATGGGTTCTGAATACCTTTGCAAGCCTTGCATAATGCTTGGTCTGCACGGCTGAGCTTTCAGGCCACACCGTCTCTGGTAAAAGCATCTCTGCGTGGGGTAAAATCCATCGGCTTGGGGGATTTTGCCGAAGTGTCGCAAAGACCTCAGGAGAAAGAACCGTATCCACAGTTGTCATCATCAACTGGCTATGCCCCAGGCGCCATTGCTGACAGGCTTGCATGAGTGTTGGCAGCGAGCTACTGTCTGCAGACAAACAGAAGGTTGGCCGCAGCAAGTGCAAAGGGTATTGGCTCAGGCGATCCTTGAGCGTTTGCAGGGTTAGACGATCGGGCAAAATAATAACGGCCGATTCATGATTGGCCAACAACGCCATCAGAAGCACGGCCCAAAGATCATCTGGTTGCCAAGAGCAAATGAGCGCTGATTTCGGCACGCTCAGCAAAGCAAAAAGATGAGAGGAAAGCCAACGTTTGGCCTCCTCAACAACGTGGGCGCCTGTCTGCTGGTTATCCGGCTTATGCCAAGCAGAAAGTCTCCCCCACGTTGTTCGCATGGCGGCAGAAGCTGCATTTTTGTGCGTTGATGCGCTCAAACGAGTTTTCTCAACCTCTTGTAGTTTGCTTGTTGTTTACTCGATGTTATTGTCCACTTTGTAGAAGAAGTCTATCATTTATATATAGATGCTGTATATTCGTGGGGTTGTGATGAAAATTATTACACCTGTAAAAATAATAGCAATAGGGGTTTACAGAGCATGAAGTGTTCAAAAGCCTCTTTCTTTTTAAAGGATGTCCCCTTATAGTAAAAATCCCCTGAAATCGTATGCATAAAACGGTTTCAGTTTCTTTTAAAGGTTGTGAATGCTCAAGAATTTCTACTTTGATCGGTTTAATTACACGTTTTATAATCATTACCCGCTTGCGTTTATGAATAATACCTGTATAATCAAGGCGAAAGGTCATAGTTTGTAGGAGGTTAATACCGTGAACAAAGAAGAACTCGTCCAAGAAGTTGCGAAGAAAACCAAAGCTTCGCAAAAATCAGTTGCTGAGATCCTCTCAACAGCCATTGAAACTATCGAAAAAACTGTTTCCAAAGGCAAGAAAGTCACTTTGGTTGGTTTTGGTACGTTCGAACCCCGTAAGCGCAAGTCCCGCAAAGGTCGCAACCCGCAAACCGGTAAAGAACTCAACATCCCCGCCAAAACTGTCCCTGCTTTCTCAGCCGGCAAAAAATTCAAAGATCTCGTTGGCGGCTCCAAGAAGTAGTCTGCTGGCAAATAAATTGAATCCCCTTGAGAGCTCTCAAGGGGATTTGTTTATGAGGTATTACCGTTTTAGGCATTTACTCAGCCAATTTTGCCATAGGAATGTAAGCCCAGACCCATAATATTGACGCCAAAGTAGGTGATGAGCATCATGACAAAGCCCCCCACGCTAATCCAAGCCAGCGCCGTGCTAGACACTTTTTGCGTGACGCGCAAATGCAAATAGGCACCATAAACCAGCAGCGTCACCAGGCTCATGGATTCCTTGGGATCCCAGCTCCAGTAATTCCCCCAGGCTTCGTTGGCCCATAGCCCCCCCAAAATGACGCCAATAGCCAATAATGGAAAACCAATGGCAACGGCGCGATGGGTCACCTCATCGTACATCTGTCTCATCTCAGACTGGCGCGCCAAAGCAACCAGATGCAGCAGCGAGGTAATAAATGCGATGGTGAAAAAGCCGTAAGAGCCAATAATGACAGGCACATGAATGCTGCGCCAGTAGCTCTGAAGAGCAGCTTGCAAGGGGCCAATTTCTGTCGGCAAGGTCAAGGCAAAATTAAGCGCAATGAGCGCCAGTAAAATGACTGGCCAGGCCAGAGTTGCCAATTTAAACCGAAAATCCAGATACATAAGCCCCAGGAGCATGGTCAGAACCACCATCATCATGGACTCATACATATTGGATAACGCAAAATAGCCCGCTTCTTGAGAGCGCACGGTAACGCTGATAGCGAGCAATACGATTGCAATCAGGGTGGTGGCGCGTGCCAACCGACACAAAGATGTTATGGAGGGCCAAACACTTCGCCCCACCGATAGAAACAACGCAGAAACCAGCGTCCATATGCTGACTTGCGTCCAGATGACATTATGTAGCAAAAGCCATATCCTCCTTTTAGTGCTCGCCTGCAGATTCAGAATATTGAACGTTTAGGCCTATTAACACGGCAATCAACCAGACGATACTGTCACTTTAGTACAAGGGGCAGCGTATTTAAAATGCGTTTACGCCACTTGACCCGCCAAGCGTTCAAGCCATTGAGACTGAAACGAATCGAGGGTTTCATTAAAAGTGATTTGCGCTTTACGGGTCTTGCCCAACCAATAAAGCATGGTGCCCGGCTGGGAGGGGTTCATCTCAATAGCCAGCCAAAGTCGACGCTGAGGCTGTAAACTCATGGCCACGCCAAGGCTAATGAGGGCAAAAGCAATAAACATCCAGGGCAACTCCGGCGCTTTTTTAATCATCAAGCCAGAGGCAAACACAGGCTCGATAAACTCCAATGAGACGGGCCCCAGCTTACCCGATTCTCCCTGACGCAAATTGATATTATCGGGCATTTTACCTGCCTTTTGACCTAAAAACCCTTTGCCCGTATGTAAAAAGGCTCGAATATGATGCGCCGTCACCCCAGGATCTTGCTGAATATAGAACGGAAAAACGACCAGCATCAAGGGTTGATTGGATGCCGTCTGAATGGGGATTTCTGCCACCGAGCGTTCTCCGAATTGTTGATCGGCCAAGACGGTTTGCTCGTTTCCATTGATTTTAAGCCTGATTTTTCCGGTCGGCGCAAAACTCGCCTGATAAATGGTGATATCGTCAAACGGCGCTGCAAGCACCATGGGATGATTGACGCTAATCTGTTGGCGCTTGAGCAGTTTGTTTTGATTAAAAACAGCCAGCTGGCAATAATATTGCTTGGCAACGGGGGCTTGCATCGGGGAGAGCGCCTTATGAAAGACCACCTCAAAACGCTCCACCGCAACCTTCAGATTTGGGACCTGAGCGAGCCAAATCGCATCAGGAGCGTTTTTTAAAACGCGCTCAGCCTGAGGCAGCATCACAGACTCACCCGGGCTTAGCAAATGCTGTGCCTTGAAGCCCGTAAGCGCCGCCAACAGCGAACCTGTTAGCAACATGGCAATGCCAATATGAGCTACTACGGGCCCCAGGCGACCTAAATCCCCTTTGGAGGCGTAGAGTTCTTGCTCATTTTTAGGATTTTGTCTCACCCGAAAGCCATTTTGCTTTAAAAGGGCGATCGTTTTTTCAACGGTGCTGTCAAGGGATTGTGCACTCTTCAAGACGGGGCGCTGGCCAGAGGTAAGTGCAATGTGGCGGGCACTACAAAAAATGGGCACCATCACACTGCGCACAGCGGGTCGCAACCAAACGACGCTGCCAAATATAAGATTGATAAAAAATAAAACCTGAAGCGCAATAAACCACGGGGCACTGAATACGTTGAAAGCACCGAGAGCCCGAATCCATAGGTAATGCGCGCCAAATTGTTGCTTGATTTGAGCCAACTCTACAAGCCCCTCCTGTGGGAGGAGGACCCCCATCAAGGTTGCCAACGCCAGGGTTATCAACAACGTGACCGCCAGTTGCACAGATTGCAAGAGCCGCCAGAGTTGTTTCAAGAGCGGCACAGAAAGGCGATGATCTTTTAAGTCGGGGGAGTGTTTCATTTGCTGTAGGATTTTGCAGTCGCAGATGTGGCCTAGCCACCTAATATAACCATTAAAACCGCCCGGCAGACTCAAGAATTTTCTTCAAGCATTGTGTTCAAGGGATCTTTTTCAAACATCTTCAAAGTAATGATTTTGACGCTTAATTACTATAAATTGAACACACGCCAGATGATATGAGATTTCAGGGTTCTGGCTGTGAGACTTCTGAATGTTTGAGGATTAAGCGTATTTCTAAGCCATTGACACTGAACGACTTTGACTATCCCTTGCCGGCCGAGGCGATTGCTCGTTATCCATTAGCCGAGCGTGATTTGGCCAAAATGTTATTGCTGCCCAAGGTGGGCAATACCCTTGGCCATCTTTGTGTGCAAGACTTGCCCTCATGCCTGAGCCGCGGGGATCTGTTGGTGCTCAACAATGTTCGGGTCATGCCGTGTCGATTGCTGGGGTATAAAATCCGCCACGATCAAACCCTGGGCTGCAGATCAGACGTTATCCTGCTAGAGCCGCTCAACACAGAGCAAACACATTGGCAAGCATTTTTAAAGCCGGCCAAGCGTCTGCCCCCTGCAACCCGCATTTTGCTTGATGATGAGCAAAATCGTGGTGCTCACCTGACGATTAATCGGGTACCGACATCTGATGAGACGGGTGAAAATTTGGTCCCTGGTGAAGTTACCCTCGAGCTTGGACAATTTAGTTCAGCAGGTGAGCTTTTTGAAGCCATTGGACAAATGCCGCTACCGCCCTATTTGGGTCGAGAGCCGGAAGCGCTCGATAAGACCACCTACCAGACCAGTTTTTCTGAATCGCATCCCGCTACTCACCGACAAGCAGGCGGCTCTGAGCCTAGCCCGCAGAGCTCTCTGATGGCGCAGGCGGCACCGACGGCAGGGCTTCATTTTACGCCGCGCGTGTTTGACGGGCTCTCTCAGCATGGCATCCAGGTTGCCTATGTAACACTTGCCGTGGGGGCTGGTACGTTTTTGCCCGTTAAAACCCAAGATATTCAGCACCACAAGCTTCATTCAGAACAATTTTTTGCGCCCGCCGAAACCCTGACGCTGATCAATCAAACGAAACGTCAAGGGGGTCGTGTTATTGCGGTGGGCACCACGGTGGTTCGTACGCTGGAAGCCATTGCGCGCGATCTAGACCCTGCCATGGTAACCCCTGAATTGCCCGAAACCGATCAAGCTGGTGCCTCGGATCTGTTTATTCGACCAGGCTTTCAGTTTCGGGTGATTGATGGCTTATTAACCAATTTTCACTTGCCCAAATCAACGCTGCTGATGCTCGTAAGCGCTTTGTTGGAGCCCCGCCCCGAAGAAAATTTGAAGGAGGCAACCCATCAACAAGGGTATCAACGCCTGCTGGCTAGCTACCAAGAAGCGCTGCGCCTTGGGTATCGATTTTTTAGCTATGGCGACTGCATGCTGATTTTGCCATCTCTACCCTAAAACGGCTGCCAATTGGCTCACGCTTGTGGCGTTGGTTAAATCCCACGCTGCATTCAGGATGGCTTCTTGGCGATCGCTTGCAATGACACCCGTGGCCTGGCGCGTGAATTTTTCAGTGACTTCTTCATCACTCATGGCATTTTTAGGATGCCCAAGCGCGTAGCTGATTTTACTGGTGTAGGTTTCACCCGTAACAAAGGTTACCGTGACCCGATTGGGAATCCCGTCCGGGTAGCCAGCGTTCATTTCCTCGCTACGCTCTACCGTAACGCGCTTCAGGAATTCTCGAAGCGTTGGATTTCCAAGGTGGGCTTCATCAAAGGAATCTGGCGTAATGATACCTTCTAGCAAGGCTACTGCCGTACAGTATGGCAGGCTGTGATCTGCCGTTTCACGATGCTGAGGCGCCCAGTGGGCAGGTTTGCTGGCAATAATCTCGATGCCCACATCAAAACTTTCAATCGTGACGCTTTGAACCAGATCAACCAGTTGGTTTAAATGTTCTGGCGGTAAAAGATCGCGAATTTCCAAAGCGGCTTCAATGGCTGTTTGGCTATGATATTCTGCCGGAAAATGTTTGATGTAGGTTTTATGAATCATAAACGGCTCAGGATTGCCGTTTTCGTGCGCCATCATGGGCAGCTGAATTTGGGTGGGATCACTCAGGCCAAACACTTGTTTAAAGAACCCCATTTCGCCTTCAAATATCGGCGCAGGCCCTGTCATGCCAAGCTGTGCCAGGCGAGCGGCAAAAACACCATTGCGTGCCGCATTGGCAAATGCACAGCCTTTCCAGTGGCTTAATTCCCCCACGCGTGTTTGCCGCATGGCGTTATTAGGATTTATCGCCAAGCCTAGGGCATGAACCAGTTGTGTTTCAGAAAGCCCCATCAACCAGCCAGCGGCCAGCGCCACAGAAATAGAACCATAGGTGACATGATCCCAACCGCGCTCTCGCAGGCTGGCAGCATCGCAAAACCGGCATTGAATTTCATAAGCCAGAATAACCGATGCTAAAAACTGTTTGCCACTGGCGCCAACACTTTCTGCCACGGCCAAAAGGGCTGCAATGTTGTCGCTGGGGTGGGCAGGCTCTTTGGACAGATAGGTATCGTTAAAATCCAGATAGCGTACCAAAACACCATTGGCAAAAGCGGCAACATCGGGGGAGGTGACGTGACCTGCCGAAAACCATAACGCTGCTCTGGGCGACTTTTGATGGGCAGGGGCCACCTCTTTTGCAAGCGCCTGAGCAATCATGGCTGGCGGATTTCCTAACGCACCCAGTGCACAGCCGATGCTGTCAACAACCCGACGTTGCGCTTCAGCAAAATCTTGCTCATTGAATATTTGTAAGTTGATACCAGCCACATAATGAGCCAATCGTTGGGCAAGGGTTTGTTGAGACATAGAGAATCAGCTCCAGAATAGCGAGACTAACAAGGGGGTATAAATCATTTTGAATTAATTAGCATGTGTTTTCCATAAGCCTTTTCGGGCTTGAAAAGCGGCTTGTTCAATGGCTTCAAACTTGGATTTATCACGGGTGTTTGGTTCATAAAAAAGCGTGACGGCTAAACCCTCAGCAAGCAAACGTTCGTTTAACGATTGTGTATCAGAAGGCGATACATAGACAACGGCCAGCGAGCGTCCATAGCGATCTTGCCGAGAAACATCCCAGCTCAGAGAGACGGTATGATAAGGCGGCAACTGTTTCTCGGTGAAGGCTTTGGCTTCTTCTGAAAACGGTTGCCCTTTTTTAACTTTCTTTTGAAGGCGTTTGCTGAGTCCATATCGGGTTTCAGGGGTATCAATCCCCAACAAACGGATGCGCTCAATAGGGGCATCAACCCGCCCGTTGCCATTGAGATCACAAGAGAAGGTATCCCCATCATTGACGCGCAAGACCCGACAGGAGGTTCTTGAAGAATCTTCCTCAAATGAATGACCAGGGCGCATATGCTGCCACAAAAACTGACCCATGAGCATGCTCAGGCCAACGATCATCAGGGCTTGCTTTTTGGTGAATCGTGGACGGCGCGGCATATTAGACTCCAAACACTAGGCACCCGATTGAGAGGCATCGGCTTGGGTGTCAGGCATTTGCCAACCGTCAACCAGGGTTTTGGGGGAGGCTTCTCCCAGCGCTTCCAACAGACGGATATGCCCCTCGTTTAAGCGTACAATGGCTTCTACAAGCGAGCGGCGAGCCGTGGCCAGTCGGCTTTGAGACTCCAGTACATCCAGCTGAACCCCAACGCCAGCTTTGTAGCGGGCTTCAGCCAATCGAGAGGACTCTGAGGCTGCTTCGACTTCATCTTTGGCGGCGTGAATGGATTTTTCTGCTTCCAGAATTTGCAAATACGATTGCGTCAGCTTGGTTTCAATGGTTCGGATTTCCTGTTCAAACAAGAGCTCGTTTTGCCGCACGGCCAGCATGCGCTCTCGAATGCGCAAGGGCAGGGAGGTTCCCAAATTGTCCAGCAGGTTGGCCTGAATATTAAAGCCACCAAAGCGCTGAAGCGCCAATGAATCCCAATGAGAGCCCCCCCAGCCCACATAGGTAGAAAGATCTACCGAGGGCAGAATATCGGATCGTGTGACGCCTACTTCTGCTTGCAAGGCTTTTTTTTCGGCGGCAATGCGCAACAACGATGGATGATGCTGGCGGGCATATACTAAAAGCCTTTTTATGGAGGGTAACGCTTCTGATGAAGGCGTTTTCAAGAGCGGCCTTTCCATGGCCGTGAAGACTTCCAAGGGCAATTGATCATTAAATAGCGCCTCCAAACTTTGAGGGGATAGCTGCTTGAGGGCTTGAGGGCTCAAACCCAGATAAACATCAGGATCAAGATTCACTTGCTGTAAGAGCTGCTGCTCCAGGGTACCCGTCAGCTGTAGGGCTAAAAACACATCCCGTTCACGCTGCGATTGTTGGGCTTGCGCCTGCATTAACTCTAGTTTGGTGCCAACACCCACCTGATAGCGGGCATTATTGACTTTAACGAGTTCTTGGGAGGCCTTGAGAGCCGATTTTGCAACAAACTCATAAAGCTGCGCCCCAAGCCATTGATGATACTTCACGGCGGTTGTTGAAAGCTCTTGTTGCCAAGACTGGGTTAAGTCCAACTTGGCAGCACGCTGGCGTCTGCGGGCGGCCAAACTGTTATAAATATCACGGCCACCAGGATACACCGTCCAGCGGGCTGAAATTTGAGGATTAATGGTTGTTTGAAAAATATTAAGAATCTGGTTGCCAAAAATCTGCCGTCCACCTTGAAATCGGCTGTGTAAATAATTGAGCTCAATATTGGGTAAAAACCGGCTATAGCTCAATAAGGTTTGATTCCCTGCACGCTTATACCGTAAGTCGGCTTGCTGAATGGGTAAATTTTGTTCATCCACTAACTGGAGCAGAAGGCTTAAATCAACGGGTAAAGGTTGAGATTTTTCAAGCCGAACTTGCAAAAGCGATTCTGGCAATTGAGATTTCTCAGATTTTGGGGCTGATGGCACGTGCTCTGCTGCCGCTAAACCCATCGCGTTTGAGGATTGTGCCCAACCCAGAGGGGAAATTTGCAAACCAAACCCCAGAAGGAAAATTAGCAGGCATCCACGGGTGATTGATGACAAGTAAAACAGACCAGCTCTCATAATACTTAGCAGACTACCCTAAACACAGCACGATCGAGATCATTTCTCTGAAGTTTCTCAGGCAAACGGCAGTGCCAAATTGCTGGCGGCTGCGAATCCACCGAATAGGGGTAGGGCACCGTCTCATCAGAAGGTAGACTGATGATGATAAAAACAACGCTAAAAGGTACTCTAGCTTTTAGGGCTTTATCAAAATATTTCCCCTGCTGTTTGGCATTTTGCGCGACTCATTCGCCCCATCGCTGAATAGTCACCAATCATGAACCGCCATTCCCCAGCCGGGCAATGACAAGAATTAAATACCCAAAACAGAGAGAAAACAGATTCAATAACCACTCAAAACATGAGTGAATAACGCGTTTTACTTCAGTGCGCGAAAGCGCCCAGGTGCGATAGGGAACGTTTGACGTGAGTGATTTAAAAAAGACAAAAAAAGCCGTTCTGGTTGATGTCTGCCAAACCCAGACGCTCACGGGAGATGACCCCGTAGAGCTGCATGAGGAAGCCGTCGGCTCACTCTATCAGGTGGATGCGAGCACCTATATTTTGGCGTTTGACACCCTGCTGGATGGCAAAAAAGTCACCCATACGGTAAAACTGTCGCAGGGTGCCGTTTCAATAGTTCGCATTGGAGAAGTTCATAGCCGACAAACATTTGCGCTGAGTGAATGGTATGCCAGCCAGTTTTTCTATGGCGGGGGGACGGTTGTTTGTCGTAATTTTACCAAAAAGCTCGATTATGCCGTAACTCCGGAGGGGGGCATTATTGATTTGTTGTATGAGCTTTGGAGCGGGGATACTCATTTGGGCTACTACAATATGGAATTATTTATTCATTAAGCCCATCAGTCAGCTCATCCGTTATGCAGTGGCCCTTCATGGTGTTGCAATTTCAAAGGCTGGGGCAGAGCCTTGAATTGCGCAGGCCACACTCAACGCCTCCATGGGTTTTGCGATTGCTTTGGTGTAAATGTTTTGTGCTTTGCGTTGTGCTTGAGACATGGTTTCTTTAAAACTGTCCTCTGGCATTCTTTGATAGTTGATTTCTGAGCGCAAGGTTCGCTTAAAATCGGCCAGTCGCATGAGGGCTGCATCGCTAATGGCTTTTGAGGTATCATTTAAGCGGGCATGAAGCAAACTTCTGACCGCCCAGCCCGTCAGCCTTGGAAGGGGCAAATCAAAGTGTTGAATCAGCTTTGCCTGCACTTTGAGCACGTTGACAAAAAGCGCCTCTTTCAACGTCGGCTTTTTGACTTCATCCAGAAGTTCTTGAATCTCTTCCACGGCAGTGAGTTGATAGCGATAGTGCTCATTTCTGCGGGTATAAGAGATGCCGCCTTCATAGCCCATTCTGAGGGTAAGCAACGCTAAAAATTGACGACTCTCGGCCTCTGGCAAACCACAGATTTTTTGAAATTCAGCAACGGACTTTTCTGGCATGGCTTTTGAGACTTCAGACATTAGTGCTGTAAATGAAATTTTTTGCGGACCCTCTATTTGTTGATGAACCTTGAGCCAGAATGGTGCCCCCATGTGCGGAATAACACCTTTTTTAGCCGCACTTAAACGCTCAACTTCAAATAAGGCATCTGCCAGTTCTTCACAAAAGGCCAAGGCGCCACTTTGAGCATTTTTTTGCAGTGTATCAACGCTTAAGCCCGGAAGAACATTGTTATCAATGGTTTGACGCGACAAGGTTGGCAGCTGATGGTAGGCCTGAATGGTTTTCTCTGCTTCAAAAGCGGGCATACCCTGATAAAGCGCGTTAGCCAGTGGCACAATCTGGTGCCGGTGTGCAACAGCTTTAATAGTCATACAGAGAAAGCTCCAAAAGAAATGATGACGCTCATGATCTTTTTTAAGGCTCCTGAAACTAAAAATATGCTAGTTGTGTGACAAGACGATGAAAAGATCTGTCAGAAACGATAACCGCCAAGAGACACGGTGACATCTTGGCGGCATTTAGGGAGGGCTTTTGGGTTGTTTTTCCGGATGCGGCGTGATGGGGTAAACGTGCTTTGAGTCGCTGCGATGAGACACGTTAGGCTGACAACCTGAACAAGATTGCGTCAAGGCCAATCGGGCTTCGGTGCGCTGCAGGGCACCCTGATAAATAGCCTCCAGCGCGTCAGCCAGCGTGATGTTCTGAAGCCTGGAAAGGTTTTGGGCACGACGCAATAGGGCGTTAACCCCTCGCTCAGGCTTTTGTGCCTGCACCCGTTCAAACAACTCAAAAAGTTTTTGAGCCATAGGCGCCAAGGTGTCATCAGCTGTTTCGAAAAGCGTTGGCACAGGCTTTAAATCAGATGAAGACGTGTTCATCTCTTAATAGTATACCGGTTCAATCCCAGAAAAACAGTCTGTTTTAAAGCAGGCTTTTAGGGTATTTTAATCAAGTTTGAGCCTATTTTGAAGTTGCCTGCGTTTTATGTCTTTTACAATGTCTCCCTTGCAGCGTGCCCGTACCTTTTTAATGGTCATTGTCCTGATGATCGTGGCTTCGGCATTGTATGTTGCAAACCATCCTCCCCGCCTCGGGCTTGATCTTCAAGGCGGGACGCGTTTAACCCTTGAAGCGCAACCGTCAGAACTTGTTCCGGCAATCACCAAGCCCGTGATGGATAGCTTGTATACGGTTATTGAGCGGCGTGTCAATGGCCTGGGGGTGGGTGAAGCGATTGTTCAGCGATCGGGCGAGAAGCGCTTGATTGTAGAAATACCTGGCGTTCAAAACCCAGACGAAGCCAAGGCCATGCTCGGCAAAACAGGGTCTTTAACCTTCAAGCGCCTCGCTACAGATGGCCGAAGCTGGGTGGAGTCTGGCATTTCAGGCAAGGATCTCTCCAAAGCTGATGTGGCAACCAGTGCCACGGGGGATTGGCTCATTCAGTTTGAGCTTAATGGTGCTGGCTCGCAAAAATTTGCAGATCTCACCTCGCAGATGGCCGCCAATCATGAACCGCTTGGCATTTTCTTTGATGACAAGCTGATTTCTTCTCCCGGGGTTCGCGAAGCGATTCTTCAAGGCTCTGGTGTCATTGAGGGGCAATTTAAATATGAGGAGGCCAAAAACCTTGTCGATATTTTAAACGCCGGTGCGTTGCCAGTCAGTGTAGACATGGTGGAAGAGACCACCGTTGGCCCTCTTTTGGGACAGTCATCCGTGCGCCAAAGTCTTATTGCCGGTGGCTGTGGGCTTTTAGTTGTCTTGGTATTTATGGGTGTCATGTATCGAGGGCAAGGTCTTATTGCGGATTTGGCACTACTGGTGTACACCCTGCTGACCTTTAGCGCGTTTAATTTGGTAGGGGTGACGTTTACCCTGGCGGGCATTGCCGGCTTTATTTTGAGTATCGGAATGGCCGTAGATGCTAATATCCTGATTTTTGAGCGCACCAAGGAAGAAGTCAAATCTGGCAGAAGCCTCTGGACAGCCATTGATCTGGGCTTTGATCGCGCTTTTCCGTCGATTTTTGACAGCAACATGACCACCTTGCTAACGTGTATCCTGCTCTGGGTTCTGGGTACTGGTGCCGTTAAGGGATTTGCGGTGACGTTGGCCATTGGGGTGGCTATTAGTATGTTCTCGGCTATTGTAGTAACTAAAACTTTCTTGCACGTCATCAATGGGCCTGGTGCGTCTGGTTCCTCCGGTAGTGGCGGCTCCAAAGGTAACTTTCAGGAGGCTCTCGCCTCTCCTGCCGCTCGCTTGGGTCTTCAGCCAGGCGACGTAAATTGAGTCAAATCTATTCAAGATAGAGGTTAACCGTGATGTCTCAAGCGATGTCTCCTTCCCAAAATACACCCTCAGCAATACCTTCCTCAGTAGCGTCAGTTCAAATTGACTACAGCCATTTGCCCGGCGCTATCAGCGGGCCGTTTCACGTGGTGAAACAGCGCTGGCTCAATATTGCCATTACCTTGCTACTGCTTGTGCCAGGGCTGGTAGCCATGATTTATCTGTCGGTGACCTCACCCACCCACTTGCCCCTCAAGCTGGGCATTGATTTTACGGGTGGTGTAATGCTGGAATATTCTCCCCAAAAAACCATTACCCAAGATCAACTGCCTGCTATTCGTGCTGTGTTTGAGGAAGCTGGACTCAGCGGAACCCTGGTGCAAGTTAAAACGCCGGCCAGCAATGCGCATAAAGCCATTCAACAGGTGCTTTCCATCCGCACCAAGCCAACCAATGATGCCACCCTCACGGCTGTGCAAACCAAGTTAGAAGCGACTCAAACCGGGACGTTGACGTTACTGCAAAAAACCGCCATTGGTCCAAGTATGGCCGGAGAATTGGTGAGCAAGGGGCTATTGGCACTGGCATTGGCGTATGTGCTGATTGTTGCGTATCTGACCATTCGCTTTCAGCTGGATTTTGCCATTTGCGCCATGATTTCCCTGATGCATGATGCACTGTTTGTGGTTGGCGCCTTTGCCATACTGGGTGTGTTATTTGGAACCGAAGTGGACAGCTTGTTTATTACTGGCATTTTGACGGTGGTGGGCTTCAGTGTCCACGATACGATTGTTGTTTTTGATCGCATTCGTGAAAATCTCAAACGCACAGCCAGTCA
>JAYKJM010000106.1:0-8290 GCA_035285385.1 Vampirovibrionales bacterium | reverse complement strand
GATAATTTGAGAATAGCTTGCGGCTGGAGTGTTAGGATTATTAAGACTGTCATAGACAGTCACTTTTGCTTGCGCCATTCGATTGCCGACAGCGATTTCTGATGGCAATGCAGGATTGACCAAGCCTCTGAGTGTTTGACCGTTAACGTCAATCAAGTATGGATAGGACAGATCCCGAAGCTCCCATTCATACTGAAAGCGACCGTTGGCATCATAGTTAAAACGCCTCGGTGAGCGATAATAGCCTCCTCTGGGGAGAAGAGTTGTATCGCGAATGTCAATAAGATCCGTTAAGTTATCCCCAGAAGGAATTTGGCCCGAACTGGCTATCTGCAAAATACTGTTTGCAATAATATCGGCATTGGTTGCATCCTTAATAACACCACTGAGAGTACTTGTAGCATTATTTCCGCCGATGAAACCACCGCTGGTAGCTAATATAGGAACCAGTGCAATCGCCAAGATCAACATCAAAACGATGATTTCTAGGAATGTAAACCCACGCTGAGACAGGCGATGATGTATCATAGCGTTTAATCGTTTTCCTAGAAGTGGGTGTCCGCAACTGTCAAGCAGGTCATCATGACAATGTTGTTTCTCGTTGGAATGACGAAGGTTTCGAGTGTAACCTTACAGGGTCTTAAATTAATTTAAATAAAAGTTAAAATCAAAAACTTAATCTGATTGTTTTGGTTATTAATGCTGTCATGCTACCAATTTCGAGCCTATTTTATGAATGAGTGCTGAGATTTAATCAGAAATTTTTTTTATTTACTCTTGAACATCTCGATTATTTAAAAGTTAACAAACAAATCTCCAATCGATCGGTATAATAATAAGAAAAAAGCACCAACCACCACCAACCCGACACATATAATCAAGATGTTAAACCAGTAAGACAAAATTTTAGCGATAAGAAAGCTCAAATCATTCATGGTGTGGTAATTTTTTTTCTGTTTTGCCTGAACAGAGTTGTGTTTCATGACGACGAAGCTCCCTCAAAAAGTTTATTTGATCCTACGTGATATATCGTCTATTTGCCGAAGGACTTTAAAAAATACAATTCCTCTGCTGGTTCTGGCTGAAATGCTTTGGCTGATTGCGTTTGGCTTTAGCGCGCGTGCAGAAGAGACGGCAGACACTTTTCCGGCCGGAGAGTCTGTTGAGGCGGTCATGGCCAAATCACGTCAAGATCAACAGCGTTCGGAGTCGTCGTTTCGATGGTGGCCTTTTGGCAAGAAGAAAATCCCGCCTTCTGAATCGAAAATCGTCAATGTGGGGCCTCGCCAAACAGGGGCTTCTGCTGGCAGCTTGTTGCGAATGACTCAGCCGTTGGCCGCCAGCGGCAGAGCCCTTTTACCTGGCTTTTATGAAGTCCGCTTCGTTTCAGGGCCCGCGCTGAGCATTGTTCAGGGGCAGGCAGAGCTTATTCGCCTGAAGCTCTTGCCTCGAGATGCCGTGATTTCAGAGTCATCCCCCTTGACAAACCTCTCATCAGCTCGCGATAGAGCGTTTTTGGAGATTTCGCAGCAAGACCCTCATCTGGCCAGGGTTGTGTTGGAGCGCGTTGATGGCTCCGCCTGGCAAACGGAGTGGTTTCTGACGGGGCGACAGGCGCTTCAGAGTTTCTAGTGAGCGCGTGGGGGGATGAGCACCGAGGGCTGAGCGCTAAAGTTGACAAATTGCATCAGGCGGCCATCATCGTCGCGCCAACGCACCCAGCCCATGGGTTGTTGCTGGCCAAAATCGTGATACGCCATGAGCACCCAGTTGCCGCGCAGGTGTTTGACGTCTGCTTTGGTAGGGGCGGTGATTTCAACCAGAGAGGCCTTGTCGTCAGGCTCCGTTCGGGGGCTTTGATGATATCCAGAAACGCCTGTAAGCCAATAAAGGCCATTTCGACGACCATTGAGTCTAAAAAACGCCGTCCAGGACTGTGAAAACCCCCAAAAAGGATAGGCTGATGAGGCGGCCTCGGCGCGCCTGACGTTGGCGCTTGCATCCGCGGGTGCCATGGTTTTAACCCACGCGGTGGCCTGATCCTCGGAGGCTGGGCGATCTTGACGGTAGAGAACCTCCACCCAATCATTGTCGCCGTAGCTGATGATGGGCAACAGGGCAAGCCCTGCTTCGGGGTAAAACGCCAAAAAAACACTTTGCGCTCGCAAGGGCAGGGGCTCTGAAGAGAGCTGCACGCTCAGACTGCTTTGCGTGGTTGACCACGTGAGCGTGGCCTCCACCGCAGATTGCGCTGATGGCTCGCGGAACAGGGTGAGGGCTTGTGGGGCGTAGAAAACGCCTTGCCCGTATTGAGTGGCACTGTTGTATTGTGAGGGTGAAAACCCCGACAGCGCCCAGGTATTTGAGCACGTCAAGACCCAGCCGACAGCCACGCTCAGCAGCGCGGCAGTTAGAGAAAACAATTTCGAGCGCATACCCATTAGTATACGCCCGAAACAAACGTCAAAAGATCCTCGCCTTGAGTGATGAACCCATTAAACCCAGGCTGATTGAACCTTTACTAAGAAAGCCAGCCTTGGTGCAGTGATAAAACCCTAAGACGGGTCTTATTCAACGATGTTAGTTTCGGATTTTATACTCTTCGGGATGGATGGATTTGATGAAATGATTGCTGTTGTTTTTGTATGTATAAATGGATTATTATTTGGAGTTGCACTTGATTTAAAACGATTACCTGCATTTGAACCTGGTACCGCCTGTTTAATAAATTCTTCTGTGACGCTAATTTTACCTTCAGGAAGAATACCTACAGTCCGAGAACCTCTATCATCACGAGTAGTAAATTTTGTATCTGCTGATGAGTTGCCAGTTGGTTTTCTCTTGCTGGCGAACCAATCTCTTAGCAGTACATATTCTGGATTAATATCACTTTTTTGGGGCTGGGACTGGTCTTCACTCGCACCAGAGGGGGGGGGGGCGCTCGATCCAAAACGTGGGGCAGCTTGGACGGTGGGTCTGATTTGCATGGGCGACATCCTTTCTGAAGCTCGCAAAAACTACGCCATTACATACAATAGCATGGCCTTGTATGTAATCGATCTAAACACCCTAAAGCACTACTTGTGCCAGCTAGAGTCACGATGTAACGTTTTGCGACGCTGGTCTGTTTTGTCAGCCTCAATTATTTGGCGCATAATAAAAATTCTATGCCCTCGCCACATCCCTCCCCTGTTCAAGACTTTGAAGTCACCCTCCCCCACGCACTCGATGATTTTCAGCGCGATGCCATGGCGCACATTGCCACAGGGGCAAGCGTGGTGGTCTGCGCGCCAACAGGAGCGGGCAAAACCGTCATTGCCGAATTTGCAGCCCATCAGGCCATAGAAAAAGGCGTCAAACTGTTTTACACCACCCCGCTGAAGGCACTCAGCAACCAGAAATATCACGATTTTCGAAAACGTTACGGCGAACAAAACGTGGGCATGCTCACTGGGGATCTCAGCGTCAACCGTGCCGCCCGCATTGTGGTGATGACCACCGAAGTCTTTCGCAACATGCTCTACGGCATTGCCGCCGACTCCGATCTGCTGGATAACGTGGGCTACGTGGTGCTCGATGAATGCCATTACATGAACGACGCCCAGCGCGGCACCGTCTGGGAAGAAAGCATCATCTACTGCCCGCGGCACACCCAACTGATTGCCCTGAGCGCCACGGTGGCCAATGCCGGCCTGCTGACCCGGTGGATTGATCACGTGCATCGGCGAACGGTACTCATTGAAAGCGATTTTCGACCCGTCCCCCTGCGCTTTAGCTACTGGACGCACGCGGAGCAGCTTTTACCCCTTTTTGAAGCGCCTGGGCGCATGAATAAAAAACTCAAGCTTGAAGGCGTGGGGCATCCCGGGCTCAATAAAAAACCGAGACCTGGAAAGCCTGCACCGCGCGGCAGCGGCGTAAAGTTTTCCGGCGGTAAGTTTCGAGTCATCCCGATGCTTGAAACCCTCAACCAGCGCAGTATGCTACCAGCGATTGTGTTTGCCTTCAGTCGCGCCGATTGCGATCGGTACCTCAAAGACACGGCGGGTCTGAGTTTTTTAAGCACCCTCGACAAACAACGCCTCAAGCACGAAGTCAACAGCTTTATTGAGCAAAATCCTGTCATCGCGGATCATCCGCTCTTGCCCTATATTCGAAATGGGTTTGCAAGCCACCATGCGGGGCTGTTGCCGGCGCTCAAAATGCTGGTGGAACATTTGTTTCAACAGGGCCTCATTCAAGCGGTTTTTGCAACAGAAACCCTTGCCGCGGGTATCAATATGCCCGCCAGATCGACCGTGGTGACCGCTATATCAAAGCGAACCGACGTGGGGCATCGGCTTTTAACGGCCAGTGAATTTCTGCAAATGTCTGGGCGTGCCGGCCGTCGTGGAATGGATACCACAGGCTACGTGATTGTTGTGCATTCACCCTTTGAAAGCGCACAAGAGTCTGCCCGACTGGCTAGCAGCCCTGCCAATCCGCTGGTGAGCCAGTTTACGCCAACCTATGGTATGGTGTTGAACCTTTTACAGCAACACAGTCTTGATGAAGCCGAATTTTTGATTCGAAAAAGCTTCGGTCAGTATACCGCCGCCGAACGTGCCAAACCCTACCTGGATGAGTTGGCACTCAAGCGGGTCGAACTCAATGCCAGTGTCGACTTTCCCTGCCCTGTTGACTTAGAGCGCGGGGATTTCAGGCGGTATCTGAAAATTGAAATGATGCACAAGCTTAGCCATAAACATAAACACACCCTGAGCGATCAATTGAGTCGATATGGCAAGGTGGAAGGCAATGAGCGCGCTCTGGCCAATGCCATTGGTCAGCAAAACCAACAAATCAACACCCTCAAACAACAGATGCAGCAGCATCCCTGTCATCGCTGTAAGGTTTTGGGCAAGCACCGTCGGGCTGAAGAAAAAATCCACAAGCTGCGCAAACAGGTGCATCAGCTTGAGGATGAAGCGCATCGTCAGGAGAATCAGTACTGGCTGGCATTTTATAATTTATACGAATTGCTGGTGGCCACAGGCTACATTGATAAAGCCACCCACAAGCCGACTGACTGGGGTCAGTTAACCGCCCAGTTGCGCACAGAGAACGAATGGTTCTTGTCAGAGCTCATACAGTCTGAGGCTTGGCAGGGCTTGTCACCCTCGGCGGTGGCCGGCTGGGTGTGTGCGCTGGTCAACGATAGCAACCGCAAAATCGATGATCGCCTGCGAAGTCTGCACCCCTCCCCCACGTTACGGTCGGCTCTAAGAGAGTCTTTCCGGGTGCAGCGCCGTGCGATGCAACAGCAGGAGATGCGAAAAATTGACACCCCGGTGGTGTTGAATCCGGCGGCCAGTGGCTTTGTGGAAAGTTGGGCGCAGGGGCTGGACTGGAAAGAATTAATGGCAATGGGGGCTTTGGCAGAAGGTGACGCCGTCCGGTTGATTCGACGCACGGCAGATGTTTTGCGCCAGCTGGCCAGAACACCTGGAATCCCCAAGGCGCTTGCGGAGGCGTCTAAATGGGCTAACGACTGTATCTATCGCGATCCGGTCACTGAGGTTGAAATGACTGTCACGGAGCCAAGTTAGCCAGAGTTTTTTCAGACATGACCCTCCTGACGTAGGAGCGTCTTTGCCGTAATATAACTCTGCCAGCGGATTGGTTTGAACAATCACCGTATGCGATAATCTTGACTTGGCCATTTGGATTCTTTCTCGTTGTTATGAAACCCCGTCAGCTTATCGTCATTTTTTTGGTTGTCACCGGCATCAGCTTGCTGGTGTTGCTGGTTCTGTTTAATCTGCTGTTTGAAAAGCTGGATTTAACCTTTAAAACCCGACTACCCGATGCGGCACCGCAAGTGGCTTCTGAAGCCATGTTGGAACAAGGAGAGCAAGCAGGTAGCACCTCTTCAGATGAGTCTGGCGCATCCAGCAGCTGGTTTCCGTGGGCTCAACGAGGCGGTACCTTTCGGGGTGTCCAGCACGCGTTAATCAACGTTCCTGGGGATGCGCCTCTGAGGCAACCGTCGAAGTCTTCTGGCGTGGTGGCTTCCCCCGTGAAAGGTGAGGGCAATGGCGCAGAAACACCAGCGCCGGCTTCGGAAAATCCTGATGCTTTTGATAATGCGGATGCTGCATCTGTGGAAGAGCCCCCGGTGATGACCTTGCCGGAAGAGAATTTGCAAGAACCTGTTCCCCCAGAAGTACCCTCTGCGGCGTCAGCACCGCGTACGCCCGTGCCATCACCTGCAAACTCAGGCCAGCCGCCGCAACCGCCAAGCCCAATACCACCAACGCCTGCGGGCAATCAGTAGGATGTTCTGATTACAGTTTGCTAAGGCTGCCTCAGGCCACAGCATTGAGCTTTTTGCTAAGATGGCGTGCGTTTTTGATGGCTGGATTACCTTCAGGGGAAAGATCTTCAGGCGGTTCAAAGGCGTGCGGGATGACGTCTTCATAGCGTTTGACGGGGACAATGTCGACGGCTTTCAAGACTTCGGGTGAAAAGGTCACCGGTTTGCCACCATCGATGACTTGTTGGGTTTTTTCGTCCCAGTTTTCCCAGGGAATGAGCACCTTGGTGCAGCCTGCGCGGTAGGCGCCTTCAATTTTGCCAAGCAGCCCCCCTATAGCTTTAATATCACCCAACGGTGTAATTTGACCCGTCATGGCAACATTGCCCTTAATTTTACGGCCTGAGAGAACGCTCAAAATTAGAGTGGTATCAGCGACACCCGCGCTGGGGCCATCCGATTCTGTATACCCCTCATTGCCAATGCTAATACGTGTCGTCGTACCTTGCGGTAACTCAAATTTAATCCCAGCACGATTCAAATCAGTGACATGATTTTCAATATATGTCGCAGCACGACGAACGGCATCCACACTGCTTTTTCCGGTCATTCCGCCATGAATGAGCGAAACTTCAATAGGGTTTTGTCCAATTTGAATTGCCACTGGGGGGAGTTTTGTGGCAATTTTAGGGCCAATCGCGCCTCCACCTCCGCCAGATAAGTAAAACAAACCATTAACCCGACCTACTTTTGAGGCTTGCGTTTTCTCGGGGGGGGCAAACCCAAGTGTAATCCACTCACCCAGATGGGCTTGGCTGAGCGGATGCTTTGGCCCCATGGCCGGATTATCCAGTTGCAGGGCGCGTTTGCGTGCAATCTGCTCCAGGCAGTGCTCCAATCGGCGAACACCGCCCGAGAAGGCGTATTTGTCAATAATGGTGAGTAACAGCGGGTCGCTCAACAGCTCATTGGGCAAGTCTTTTTCGGTGAGCCCGGCTGATTGCCTGACTTTTGGAAGAATGTGCTTGCGGGCAATGGTCATTTTGTCTGCAATGGAATAATCGGGGACTTGTACCACCTCCACGCGATCCAACAGGGCAGGGGGGATATTTTTTGCGTCATTGGCCGTCAACACAAACGTCACGCCCGAAAGGTCATAATCCAGTCGCAGGTATCGATCGCGAAATTGCTTGTTTTGAGCCGGATCGAGGACTTCTAGCAGCGCATAGAAGGGGTTACCGTGCATGCCGCCGCTACCCAGCTTGTCGACTTCATCAAGCATCATCACCACGCGGTTGGCATAGGGCTTGCCTTTGAGGGCACTCATCACAACACCCGGCCGCGCGCCAATATAGCCATAGCTCATGCCACTGATGTCGGTGGCTTTATCCAGCCCAGCCAAATTGACGCTGGCAAACTCATGATTCATGGCTTTGGCCAGTTGCTTGCCCAGTGTGGTTTTACCGACACCAGGAGCCCCGACCAGACACAAAATTTTAGGCGCTTTACTACTTTGGCCATTTGAGAGGCCTTGGGCGCGTTTTTGGGCGGCCAGTTTTTCAAGCAACGTAGTTTTAAGCTCCTGAAGCCCTTCGTGCTCTTCGTTGAGCGCAAGCGCGGCTTGCGCCAAATCGATCGAAACGGGCTTTGAATCCTTGCGCCATGGCAGTTGGGTTAAAATGGTTTCAATCTGTTCGCGCGGGTAGCTGTCTGTGCCTGCGATGCTCAGCCCATTGCCCAGGTTTTTAATGCGACCGTTAATGTCGTCATACTGAGCTTGCGTCATGACACGTTCGTCTTCGGGCAAAGCCATGTGCGCCTCAAGTGTCTCTTTTAGCGCAGTGATGTCATCGGAGCCTTTACTCAAAATATCAGAAGTTTTAATGCCTGAGAGAACTTGCGACATCTGAAGCGCCATTATCGTCGAGGGGCTTAAGGCAGGCAGCCTTTCAAATTCTTCTGGCTTTAGCCCAAAGCGTTTGAGCCCAGGAAGAA
>JAYKJM010000105.1:0-9130 GCA_035285385.1 Vampirovibrionales bacterium | reverse complement strand
TTAAAAAAGCAGCTTACAAAACAAAAAGGCTCTAAAAACTTGAAATTCTGGCGTTTCGCGTAAGAATTTTCAAAATTTTTATGGGTTTAAGACCAATCTATCGAGGAGCGTGTTGGCGCTGAATCTGATTGGCCTTTATCTTATAACGGAAGCGCCTGACATGAAAAAATAACGCGCTGAGTTGTAACGAATCGGCTTAAACAATCGGTATTAGGGAGCCATGGAATTGAACGAGAGTGTCGTAATCAAGATAAGCATTTATAAAAAAACTTGGCTTATAAAGCCAATAATGCACGAAATGCTTGTTCTTTAAGCTTCTAATAAGCCTCTTTAAGAGGGTGCGTTTTTGCGTGGCGCAGCTGAAATCTTAAGAGAATATTAAAGCTGAGAAAAATGGCGATTTGACTAACAATCTTTTCGGATTTTTTGTTTATTTATTAATATAAGTATTCCGACTATTGACTGGAGATTTCATGAATGATGCATTCATTTAAGCCCGCCGTAAGCTCCGTGACATCAACGGATGAGGACATTCTCGATAGCGCCATCGCCATGGGTGGCTTGGGGGATGATTATTTTTTATTGGCCGAAGATGACGAGTTGGATGAACTCTTTGCCATCAGAAACTTTGAAAAAGTCTCCTCTGGCACGGCCGAAGCATTGTCTCGCTTTTATCACAAGGCCAATAAGCGCACTAAACACACGCGCCATGCTCGGCGCAAGGAAGTTTGGCAATAACACGCCTTAAAATGTTTATTCGAGCCCTGTTAGAGGAATTAAACGTTTCGATTGCCATGTTAACTTTACAAAGTTGGCAAGTTAAGTTGGCAAATTAAATTACCCTGTCAAAAAAATACCACCCTGAAAGGTGTCTGACGCGTCACGCTATTCAGGATGTTTCATACATTGGGTATAATGGAGGCCATCGCTCTTACATCTGGGGTGGTATTAGCCACCCCAGATGCTTCTAGTTTATAATTTAATGGCCAGCTGGCCCTTCTAATCAAGCATTTCTGTTGAGGCAAAACGGTTTATTTCTAATTTACTTGGACACACACAAGGGCTTCGGCCATCTCATCTCAAGACGCTCGAAAAACTTTCCCAACATTGGGTTAAAGGGTCGGGGCTTATTGATGTCGACTTGGCAGAAGCCATTGCAGAAGCTAGCTTGTGCTGTGCTCGCCCCTTGACCCTACTCTTGGATGGCAAAGGGCAAATTCATTATGTGATTGTTGGGCTGGCCAATGATCCTGGTGCTCTGGATCAGGTTGAGGGGCTGCCTTCACCGTCTGCATTGATGGGACAACGCGGCGGGCAAGCCCAAAAAAGAGTCGATGCTGGCCCTCGTATCATTCCTGAAACAGAAGCCGATGCAAGGGGGCAGACAAATTTCTACGCCATCCAGACTACCAAAGGCTTTAAGCCGCTGCCGGCAGGCTCTGCCGTCAATGTGATTCAATATCGTCTGGCAGGGCTGGTTCAATTGGCGGCAGGCACCCATGAAAAATTCAGCCAGCAGCGCGGCCAACAGATGAAAGCCTGTGATGGTGTGATTTTTTGGTCACCCGTCTATCAGCCAGAGGTCAGGGTAACACCCCCTGACCTTCAGAACACCTCCCTTGAAGAACCTCTTCAAGAAGCAGCTCTGATGCCTCTCGTGCTGGAAGCGTCCTCTGCTCAGACTGCTCGATTGGCCTCTGAAACGTGTGCGCGAGAGACCGTTTTTGAAGCGGCAAAAGAACAATATGCCGCCTTCTGGGGATGGCAGCAGGCCATGATGAAACACGCTGGGCAAGCGGCTTCAGCAAGTCGTCCCAGGACGTTTTTACTGGGTGTTCACCCCTCGGGAGCCCGAGAGCGTGCAAAATCAGACAGTACGATGGCTGAGCTCAAAGAATTGATTCATAGCCTTGGCGGCCATGTGGTGGGCGTTATGAGACAATCGCGCTTCAAGCCAGATAGTAAAACCTATCTAGGAGAGGGCAAAGCCCTGGCGCTGGCCATGCAAATTCAGCAGTACTGGATTTCTCAGGTTGCCGTGGATGATGAGCTGTCGCCAACCCAACATCGCGAGCTGGAAAAGCTCCTGAGGGTCAGGGTGCTGGATCGCAGTGAAGTGATTCTGGATATTTTTGCTAATCGCGCGCGCTCTAAAGAGGGCAAGCTTCAGGTTGAGCTGGCACGCCACCGCTATGCCCTGCCTCGGCTGGTGCGCTGGCGAGGAATTTTTGAACAGCAAACCAGTGTGGGAGGGGGCCGCGGCATGACCGCTACCCGTGGCCCGGGTGAAACCCGAATTGAGTTTGAGCGCCGTGTGTTGCGCGGTAGGATTCATCAGCTGGAGGAGCAGGTTGAAGCGCACGTTAAACATCGACATTTTCAGCGTCAGCGAAGAGACAGCACGGGTATTGTCTCCATTGCCCTGGTGGGCTATACCAACGCCGGCAAATCAACGCTGATGAACGCCTTAACCGGTGCAGAGGTGTGGGTACAGAATCAGCTTTTTGCCACGCTGGACCCGACCATTCGTCAGTTGCGATTACCTAGCGGCCAGACCGCTTTACTCTCTGACACGGTGGGCTTTATCCAGAAATTGCCGACCTTTCTGATTCAGGCGTTTCGTGCCACCCTCGAAGAAGTTCTGGAGGCTGACATTCTGCTGCACATTTGGGATGTTAGTCACCCCGAAGCACTCGATCAACTTCAGGCGGTTGAAGAAACACTCGATCAACTGGGCGTGCAGGATAAGCCCAGGTTAACCGTCTGTAATAAAATTGATCAAAAGCCTGACTGGCAGCCATGGCTTTTAACCAATGCCCCCGCTAGTATTGAGCCTGTGATCGCAATCTCTGCACTAACAGGTGAAGGGCTGCAAGATTTACTGGCTAAACTTGATGGTCTTTGCCAGGATCTGGGTAACCCGTCCTCGCTTTTGCACCGTGAGTCCAGCTAAGCTCTTATGACTCCCAGACGATTTTTTATCTCAACCGGTGATCCTTCTGGCGACTGGCACGGCGCGGAGGTGGCCAAGCAATTAAAGAAACTGGATGCTACCGTTCAGGTTTCTGGCGTGGGGGGGGCTCAGATGCGCTCAGCAGGGGTGCATCTGATTCACTCGCCGCAGGAGGCCATGGGCAAGGTCGGCCTGAGCGCATTATGGGCGATTCCTGCCCATGTGTTGCTAGCCCGAGAAATTTTAGCCTATCTCAAGCGGTTTCGTCCGGATGTGGTGCTGCTGATTGACTATGGCGGGTTTCACCTGAAATTGGCAAAATTATTAAAAAAACGAGGTTATTGCGTTCATTATTACATTACGCCACAGGTTTGGGCGTCTCGTCCCAATCGTTTAAACAGCCTGTCTCGGCATATTCAACACGCCTATTGTATTTTTCCGTTTGAAGTCCCCCTCTTGACGGCACGTGGGGTCATGGCAACTTTCGTGGGCCATCCGCTTGTTTTACAACTGCCGCCGCCTGCCAGTCGTGCCGAAATTTGTCGTGCCCTGGGGCTTGATCCTGAGCGCCCCATTATTGCCCTGCTGCCTGGCTCGCGCCGTTCGGAAGTTAAATCTCTGCTGACGCCTATGCTGGCAGCTGTTGCCCAGCTGCAAAAAATGGCTCAAGCCGCTCAAGAGCCTGTGCCGCAGGCAGTGCTCTCTCAAGCCAATGCCTTGCCCGATGAGTGGTTTGAACCGCTTTTAGCGCTCAATCAACATTGGATGCGTGAAGGACAGGTAACGCTCCTTAACAGTCATCAAAATAACGCCATTAGTACGCACAATTTGCTTTCTGTTGCAGATGCCGCTGTGATTGCTTCTGGCACGGCCACCCTGGAAGCGGCGCTGTATCAAACGCCCCACGTACTGGGTTATCGAGGTAGCTGGCTTGCCAATTTTCTGGTTCGACGTTTCATTCTATTGCCAGGTTTGGGATTACCCAATATCCTCAATAGCCCTCAATTATTATCCAACTGGCCTAAACGAGCCCATCCCGAACACTGGCAGCCGATCGTCCCTGAACTGTTGCAAAATGACTTTGTCGCAGAAAAAATCGCGGCAGCCATGTGGCCCTTGCTGCATCCCAACACCGTCGAATATCGACGAGCCATGAAAGGCTTTCAACAAATTTCAGCCAGCCTCTCCAATGATAATACGCAGTTATCAACCCCTGGCGGCGCTGCCCAGCGGGTTGCCTCCGGGTTGATTCAAGCAACCACGCTATAATTTATGATTGGGCTGCTTTTAAAGGCCTAAGACCCCATCACGATTTTTAATATCAATAGATTGGATTGATTCATGCCATTGCTCCTTCCCAAATACAACACCCTGGCTGCTGAGGATCTTGGTGTTTTTCCAAGGTTCATCAATAACCTGACCTCCATTCTTATTCGACAGTATTTGAAAGCCTTTCAGGGGGGCATGGGTGTCAGTGGCCAGTCAAATCTGCCCAGTCGACCCTGTGGTCATATTTTGGTGGCCAACCATACCTCCAACTGGGATCCTCCTTTAGTGTCCTCGGCCGTTTGGCCTCATCCGGTTAGTTATATGGCCAAAGCGGAGTTATTTACCAATCCCTTGATTAGCTGGTACTTTCGAAAAACGGGGGCGTTTCTGGTAAATCGTCAAAAGCTTGAGACGGCAACCATTCGAAGTGCTAAAACCGTTCTGAGCCAGCCTGGGTGGTTTTTAGGGATGTTTCCAGAAGGCACTCGGGCTAAAACGGATCTGCCTGAAGGGGTGCAGCCATTTAAGCGTGGGGTGTCTTTTATTGCTCGGCTCACCAAGGCAGATGTTGTCCCAATTGGTATCGTTCGCAGAAAACCGGATCCTATTACCGGAAAGCTCAAACGTCCGGCGGCGTGGGTACAGATTGGCGCTCCTATCATCACCAATGGCATGGACAACGAAGATGAGATTCAGCAAGCCGTCTTTGATGCCATCCGACTTTGTGTGGCCGAAGCCCGAAAAAATCTTGGTATGGCACCTGAGTGAGCACGGATGTTATTTGTAACAGGGGCTCAAAAATGATACACGTGTCAGCTTGTCTGGCCACCTCACTGGATGGTCGCCTGAATTGGCCAGATTCTGATTCAAGGCGCATTGGCTCTGAGCAGGATTTAACCCGGTTTTTTAACGTATGCCAGGCGCATGAGGCTATTTTAACCGGGGCTCAGACGGTTCGAGCTTTTCCTAAACCCCTTAAAGCTAACCCCTATGTTCATATCATTTTGACTCAAACGGGCTCATTACCCTGGCAGGCGCCGCTGTTTGCTTCTGACTCCCCCGCTCGCCTATGGATCGCTTCACCACTGCCACCCCCAAACCCCCTGCCTCAAGGCGTTTGCCGATGGATTCAAACCGAAACGCCCGTAACGTGTATCCATAACGCACTCACAGAAGCCAATATTGGCGGCCTTTTGATTGCAGGGGGTGGTCAGGTATTTTCCCTTTGGCTCAATGAGGATGCCATTGATACGTTGCATCTGACGCTTACCCCACACGTGATGGGCATGGCTGCCTCAGCCCTTTGTCCAATGGCCTTGCGCTCGGCTTACAGCCTGAGGTTAACGTCACAAGCGCGTTATCAAGATGAAATTTGGTTGACGTATGTCATCACAAAACATCATTAAACCCCGACAGGCTGACGCAGACGATCTGCGCCCAGCAGGCAACGCCCGCGACTGAATAACATAATGGGCTTGCCTGTCAAAAGCTGACCTTTAAAGGGGCAATTGCGACCTTTGCTTTCAAAAAGCACCGGATCAACCAACCATTGTGCTTGGGCGTCAAAAACAGCCAATTGGGCAGAGCCACCAATGTTCAAGGCACCAGCATCCGGCAGATTGAAAATTTTGGCCGGATTCAGGCTCATGCGCTCGACAAGTTGCAGGGGGCTCATGCGGTTTGATTGCACAAGGGTGGTTAGGATGACGCCAAAAGCGGTTTCCAACCCTGTCACCCCACATGGGGCATGGTCAAAAGCTTGCAGCTTATCATCTGGGGTGTGGGGGGCGTGATCGGTGGCAATCGCATCAATGGTGCCATCCAGCAAGCCCTCGATGAGCGCTTGACGATCCGTCTCAGAGCGCAAGGGCGGATTCATCTTAAAATCTGGATCGTATCCAGAGTTGGCAACATCTTCATCGGTCAGCGCTAAATGATGCGGCGTGACATCCGCACTTACCCGCAATCCCTCCGCTTTGGCACGGCGTATCATAGCGACGGTTTCGGCGGCAGACACATGGGTCAGATGAATGTGGCCTCCCGTCATCCGAGCCAGTTCGATTTCTCGGGCAATAATCACCGTTTCAGCTGCAGAAGGCACCCCAGGAAGCCCAAGTCGAGTGGAAACCACCCCTTCGTGCATGCATCCCTTGCCGGTCAAATCAGTGTCTTCGGCGTGAGACATAATGGGCACGTTTAATATGCGACCCCACTCCAAAGCCCGGCGCATACGGGAGGCATCCTTGACGCAACAGCCATCATCTGTAAAGCCCACCGCCCCGTGTTCGCTCATGAGTGCCATTTCAGAAAGTTCTTGCCCTGCAAGCCCTTTGGTAATGGCGGGAATGGCAAAGACATCAATCTTTTGCTCGCGGCGCGCGTTTTCCAAAACGTACTGAAGCGTCGGCAGATTATCTGTTGTGGGGTGGGTGTTGGGCATGGCGCAAATAGTAGTATAGCCACCTGCCACAGCCGCTGAAATCCCAGTGCTCATGGTTTCCTTGTCAGGATAGCCCGGATCGCGCAGGTGAACGTGAACATCAACAAGTCCAGGCGTCACCCAGTGATTGGGCGTGAGTTTGATTTCTGTGGCGTTTTGAACAGATTGAATACTGGCCTCGATGGCTTTAATCACCCCATCTTCAATTAAAACATCCGAAACCTCATCGCGCCCCGAGGCCGGATCAAGCACTCGGCCACCTTTTATGAGCACTTTGCCCACACTGGCGGTATTTGTAGAAAACGGTTGAGCAAAATTCATCGTTCAAAACTCCTTTATTTCGGCAAGGCTGGCAGAGAAAGCGTTAAGCAACTTGAGCGTCTGGCTGCGGCGTTTTACCCAACAGCAGGTACAACAAAGCCATGCGGATAGCCACCCCGCTTTGTACCTGGCGCGTAATCAGCGAAAGAGTCGGGTCATCGGCCACGTCACTGGTAATTTCAACTCCCCGGTTCATGGGGCCTGGATGCATGACGACGACGCCCGGCTTGCAGTATTGCTTCAAGCGCTCACGGGTAATGCCATAACAGTGGGCATATTCTCCCAAGGAGGCCAACAAGCCAGACTGTTGCCGCTCAAGCTGTAAACGCAGCGCCATGACGATATCCGCCTCTTCAAGAGCCGATTCAATGCGATCATGCACCGTACACCCCATATGGGAAATCCCCACAGGTAAAAGGGTTGGGGGTGCTACAACATGAACATCCAGGCCGATGGCATTAAGAATGTGCAAATTGGCTCGAGCCACTCGGCTATGGGTAATATCGCCTGCGATAACGATTTTCTTGCCGCGCAAATCCGGTACCGCCTGCAGCATGGTAAATAAGTCCAGCAATCCTTGGCTGGGGTGATCATGGTGACCATCGCCCGCATTTAAAATGCTCATGCGTTTGCCAACCAAACGCGCCAGTTGATGACAAATGCCAGAGCTTGCGTGGCGCACAATAAGCGCATCGGCACCCATGGCCATCAGTGTATCAACGGTATCTAAAAGGGTTTCTCCCTTCTTGAGTGCAGAGGTGGATACCGAGAAATTGAGCGTATCAGCACTCAGGTATTTGGCAGCCAGCTCAAAACTGGTGCGGGTTCTGGTCGAGTTCTCGTAGAACATTGTCACGACCACTTTACCGCGCAAGGTGGGCACTTTTTTAATGGGGCGCTTAAGAATTTCGGCAAAAGTGCGAGCATTCTCCATCACCGCCCAAATGTCGGCCGCACTCAGGTGAGAAGAGTCGATCACATGTTGATGTTCGAAGGTGTAAGACGCAGTTGCGGCGGCCATGGTATGCGCTCCTAAAAAATAACCCGAAAAAACTATACATTGCCGACTCCGAGCAATCATTTGTCAAATGAGAAGCACGTTTGGCTTCAAATCTAACAACGCTGCGGGCCGCGCCAAGGAGCTTTTATGAGTGTTTTAGACCGTTTTAAAACACACTGAAAATTATTGTTGCGGGCTTAAAATCAGACAATACGCTGAACATAATTTAGAAAAAAGGGGTTTTCAAAAAATCTTAGCCTACCTGTTGTAATGGTTTTCAGTTTAGCGATCTTGATCGGAGCGAGGACTGGAAAAGTCCATTTGTTGCATCATTTGATCCATCAGCATGGATTGCATCAACGCTGGATTAATGCCTGGTGTGCTCTGCTGGGAAACGTTCGGGTCATAATTTTCTTGAGGATTGGCAACGGAGCCGGGCATGGTGCCTCCCATCAAGCTCATCAAAAGTAGCGGATTCATCCCGCCGCCTTGCGCTGAGTTGCCGCTACCATTGCCGCCCATTGCCTGCATGAGCATCATGGTCTGAAGCAGTTGTTGTTGATTCATCGGCGGCTGAGCACTGGCGAGCACGCCTGAGGGCGAATTCAGGGCTGGAGGGCTGGCAGTCGACGTTTTGAAGTCTCCTTTGGCGGTTGACTCCGCCATCCTCTCTTCAGGGCTATCTTTTGTGCTAACAGCCTTGTCAGTCTGTTTTTCTGGGCGGTGTTTTTCGAGGTTTTTTGCTTTAGGCTGTTCTGTTTGAGATTCTTCTGGGTGGCTGGCTAAAACGTCAGTACGAGCTTTTTGAATGGCCACTTTTGAAGGCACCTCTTTGGGAGGGACATCAAGCACGCTGTTGAGGGTTTTGAGCCGTTTTTCAGCGTAATCTCTTACTTGCGTGTTGGGTGCCGCCAAGGTGATCGTCTTCTCGTAAAACGCTTTTGCCTGGTTTATGTTCTCTTTTCGATCATAAGAGAGGGCTCGATAGTAATTGACGTATGGATTGCTTTGAAGAGCCTTGGGTAAAGTCGATAATAATAACAGGGTTTGCTCATAGTGAGCCTCACGATAGTTATGAATAGCCTGCTGAATGACGGCATCATCAGGCATTGCGTTGCTCTTTGTCGTGGCCGCAGGCGTTGTCAAG
>JAYKJM010000104.1:0-8189 GCA_035285385.1 Vampirovibrionales bacterium | reverse complement strand
GGCAAGCTCTCGAGAGGTTTTAAAAGCAGTTAGCTGATAAGGGCGAATGGGGATGGGAGTCTGAGATGTTAACAACGTGACCGATGCCCCCGCCGCAAACAGGGCATCGGCCATGGCAAGCCCCATTTTGCCTGAACTTCGGTTCGTCAACACCCGAACGGCATCCAGAGGCTCTTGCGTACCGCCTGCTGTAACCAGAGCCCTCACGCCGTGAAGTGCTCCTGGGGCTTCATAAAGTGCTCGCTCTAAGTAGGACATTAAAAACGCATCGGGCGCCAAGTGGCCGGCACCCGTTTCCCCACAGGCCAGAAGCCCATCACTTGGTGGGATAATCGTGACATCCAGCGTGTCTTGCAGTAGCTTTACATTGCGTTTCGTGGCCGGATTGAGCCACATGCGCGTGTTCATGGCGGGCATCACTAAGATAGGTTTGCCGGTCATGGTCACAGCCGTCAGCGAGATTGGGCAGTCGGCCTGGCCATAGGCCAACTTGGCCATGATATTGGCCGTTGCCGGTAAAATAACCAGTGCATCCGCCTGTTGCGCAAGCCAAATATGCCCAGGTACAGACAAGGGCTTGGAAATACCCGATAAAAAAGGCCAAGCGGGCACACTGGTCACTGATTGCCAGACTGGGTAGCCGCTCAGACTTTCCAGTGTTAGCGGGGTGATAAACGCGCTGGCCTCGGGTGTCATACACACCAACACGCGCGCTACCCCACGGCGATAAAGCTCACGAATCAGATCGCAGGCACGATAAGCAGCCACGCCCCCCGTAATGCCAAGCGCAATGGTCTTACCCGCAAGCGACATGGCGTTTAACCCTCAATTTGAACGGCATCTAGTCCATCAACTTCTTGTAGTCGAACCCGAACCCGTTGCTCTGGAAGGCTTTTGGCGCTCATGCCAACATAGTCAGGACGAATGGGCAGCTCGCGATGCCCTTCCCGCTCCAGTAAAACAAGCAATTGCACTCCTTGCGGACGGCCATAATCGCTCAGCGCGTCAAGCGCTGCTCGAATGGTGCGGGCGCGAAACAGCACGTCATCGACCAGCAGTACGGTTTTGCCGGTTAAATCCACAGGCATTTGGCTTTGAGCGGCCGGCCGCACCGCAGTGGCTGCATCATCGCGATACAGTGTAATATCCAGCACGCCGACGGGTACCGATGTTTGCGCCATGTCTGAAATCAGCTTGGCGATGCGCTGAGCCAGAAATTTACCCCGCGTAACGATACCCACCACCACCAGATTTTCAGCCCCCCGATTGACTTCCAGCACCTGATGCGCCAGCCGTTGCAGGGTACGCTCAATATCGGCGGCATTGGCCAGTTGTACGGGGGCGTGTGCGGTGGTGAACGTCATAGCGAAGCCTCAGAAGAAATCAGTGCGAAGAAATGAGTGCAATGTAATCGTAAGATTTTAGAATATTTCTAATGTATCAGAATGGTCAACCTGTTTGAGGCTCTAGAGGAGCTTTTCCTAGAGCTGCTTTTCCTGGATCCGTTGGCTCACTGGCATTCATTAGCACTTGAGTGCTGGCCGATGCTTGTCTTATTCGCCGCCATGATGGGGAAATAGCTACTGGGGCGAAATCCCCAATACGGCCATGAGGATCTGAGCCTTGCGCAGGCATTCGCGATACTCGTATTGCGCCACGGAATCGGCCACAATACCCGCGCCAGCATGAAATGAGGCTTGATACTCATACGATGGGGCAGGTTTGGCTTTACTTTGCGACCCTTTAGGCGGGGTTAACATTAAGCTGCGAATTAAAATATTTAAATCCAGCGCGCCCGTGTCGGCGCACACATAACCCATGCTTCCTGTGTAAAATCCGCGTGGCACAGGCTCTGCCTGTTGCAGCAAGGCCATGGTTCTGAGTTTGGGGCAGCCGGTAATGGTTGCCCCCGGAAAAAATGCCTGCATCACATCCACGGCATCTTTCGATGGCGCGCGCTGCCCGACCACGTTGCTGACCAGATGCGTTACATGGCTGTAGCGCTCCAGGGTCATGAGCTCGCTTACGTGAACACTTCCCGCCGTGGCCACGCGCCCCAAATCGTTTCGAATCAGATCCACCAACATGCTGTGCTCCGCCTGCTCCTTAAGATTGCCCCGCAAGCGCTCGCCCAGGGCGTCATCACTCACGTCGGCATCCCCTCGCCCGCGCGTGCCGGCAATGGGGCGGCTTTCAATGACGCCCGACGGCGACACGCTCACCAACCGCTCGGGAGAGTTGGATAAAAGCGTGAAGTCGGGGGTTTGAATCATTCCGGAAAACGGCGATGGATTGCGCAAACAGAGCGCCTGCAACAGCCTGAGCGGATGCTCCTGCAGGGTGAGGGCTGTTTGAAACCGAATCGAGAGATTGGCCTGATACGTCTCTCCGCGGGCAATGGCCTGCTGCAGTGAGGCCACCTGCGCTGAAAAAGCCTCCGGCGACAAGCTGGCCTCAAGCCCCTGTGCATGCCAGGCTTTGGTCGAGGGCTCGCTGCTTTGGCCGTCTGCAAAATTATGGTCAGTCAAAAACGCTTCAAATTGCCCGCTCACCTGCCGAATGCGATCGGATTCGGCTGCAACCACCTGCCATTGCCCTGTTGGCTTGTGTTGTATCAGCCAAGCGCTGGGCTCAACGCATAATAAATCTGGGGTTGAGGCCGGCTGCGGTGGCGCTAAAATGGCCGAATCAAACCATGGCGCGGCTTCATAGCCCAAATAAAGCCACGCACCGCGTTGAAGTGGCCATGGCGGCAAATGCTCCGGCTTTTGAAGCGAGGGTTTTTTGCACGCGCTCAAAAACTGTCGCAGAGATTGCTGAACGCTTTGGGGAGTGGCTGCGGCGGTTTTTTGCCAGCAAAGTGCCTGCTCAGTATGCCAAATGTAGCCTGAGTGCACCCGAAGCGCCCGCCGACACCCGAGTGCAGCTATTGTCCAGGTATTGAGGACACCCGGTTTGCAGCCGGTGGCATCAAAAAACGCCAGCGTTGGCCACGTGGGCGCAATGCGCTGAAGCCACGCAAAAACAGCGCGCTGGGGCGGTGGCAGAAGACTCATTCAAGAGCATCATACCTCGAGGCACACTATAGAGATAGGCGGGCAGGTCTTGCTTCTTTCTAATTCAGCTTTCACCTTTTCTACCAATGCTTTTGCTTCAAGCCAATATCTAGTAGTGGTGACTCTGTCCCCATTGTCATTTTTTCTTGTCACAGTAGGCAGTTCGTCCTTCGTAAATGTCACTTCGATACCCTTTTTAGAGAGCTCCCTCGTTCTAGGGTTATTCCACGAAAAAACATGCCTCTGTTTAGCCTGAATCCTTGGCCAGTCGTTGAGTGTAAGCTGCTTATATGGGGGTTGGTTTTTATTTTGCTTAGCTAAGATGCGTAGACGTGTCTCTAGCGCCTTGCTTTGCGCCTCTATTTCTCGGCGGACTACTTTTATTAACCAAGGTTTAAATGACGCCTCATTAGTACCATTTTCTCGATGTGGAGTAATGCAAATGGCACCATTTGAGACCTCCTTACCACCTAATAAAGATTCTGTAAGCCTTTCAATAAGCTCTTCTGGCTCTGTACCAAGTGGCGCAATGATCTCACCCGTCTTAGTTTTCCACGGTTGTTCCTGGCGAGTACCCAGCTCATGAACTCGTTCGTTGCGGCGGATGTCTGCAAGACTCCTTAAAGAGTTAGGAGTATAGTAAAAAGTTCCGCTTTCTTGAATATCAGTATCTTTCTTTGGGAAAACATAAGAATCTGTATCTATTTGGGTGCGTGGCGCCAATTCGCCCTTGTTAAGCTTTGGTTTTTGTGGCAGGGGGGGGTAGTTGCGAAGACTTGTATTAATAGGGCGCATTTTAAGATCTTTTCATTCAGGTTTTTTAGGGAACATCTAATAATAACGATTTTGTTGCGTCACTGTATTTAAATGGCCTGAATGTTTCGGCGTGCTATGATCACAAAAGACATCACAAAAACGTTACAACCCTTGCATGGTCGCCATAAAATTGCCATACGGGTTATTACCTCCTGCAAAAACGCTGTTTTTCTGTCACAATAAAGCCATGACCGACGGCACCCTGTATCGCATCAGCGGCGACGACAAAGCGTACAACCAATCTGTCGCGCAACGCATTATCGATCGGCTGGATTTTTATAGCCTGCCGGCTGTGACGTTTCAGCTGGGCAGCCAATCGACGGTGTATTTGCTCACCGGCACGCGCGCCATCGAATATCAGGCCATCCGCGAAACCCTTCCCGGCTTGGCGCTCGAGCAGCTCCATCATCAGCTGATTGAAGGCCCAGTCTTTGACATTAACGCCAATAAACCCGCCCATCTGCAAGTGGTGTAGGCCTCCGTAAAACCCCCTGCTGCCAACTTATCGATGCTTTTTTTATGAGGGTCAAAGCCATAGGGCGTTTTGCTCAATGGCCTCATCCGGGGTGTACACCTGCCGTGTGATAAAATCCGCCATTGGATGCATGGCAGAGCGCTCAGGAGGCGCTAATCTAGACATCAGAGAGAGAAAAAAGAGAAATTCAAAAAGAAATTCAAAGAGTGGCTCAGGTTCCCCTCCCCTATCAGAAAGAGAGCGTGTGTCGATATGCCTGCCTCCCGTTTTGCATCCGTGGTGTCAGTCCCCAATTTAACCCCTCAGCAGCCACACCCCCCCCTAAATGGCCTGAGTGAAGATATTTTTACCATCACAACGAGCATTGCTGAGTTGAACCGTTTGCTGAAACGCACGCAAGATGTTGCCGTTAAAAGTATTCAACCCCGCTTGGTGACGCAAACCAAGCTGCCCTGCTTTCGCATTCATGTGGAGGGTCCTGCCAAGCAGCTGACACGCTTGGGGCAACTACTCACCCAGGCTCATTTGCTTCTGGAGGCCTCGCCTCAGACGTAAGGAGGGGATGTGCTATTTGGCGGAGGCTTCTGGGCAAAAGTATCGAGTTCAAGCCGCTCAAAAAAGAGGAGACAGCGCATCTGGCACCAGAATCGTGCCGCCATTAAGTTGCGTGGCATGCTGACGGATGCGACGTCGCCACCGAGGGTGGGTATCCACACCCAGAATTTCAATTTCGAGCACCTCAATCACCTTCCCTGGCTGGTCTTTCAGTTCCACTCGACGCTCATACGCGTTTAATGTTGGCGCTATTGACAAACGCATCGGCTCGGGTGCCCACCGCCAAACACATCGGCGACAAACGCGATTGCGCGTTAAGTAAATATCATACGGTTTTTGGCTAAAAATGGGCCAGTGCTCGTCCATACCCGCTGTGGCGCAGGCTGGTATGTTTTGAAACACGGTTAGAATGCTCCCAAAAAGCAGCAACGCAAGCGCGACCTGACACTTTTTGGATTTCCAATACAGCGTTTGGAATGGCATGCTAAGAGACTCACAAGAGCCGCTTAGGCCGGCGGGATCACCAAGGCCTGATCAATCATAATCATGTGCGGGCTTTCCAGGTGATTGGCTTTTTGGATTTTGAGCACATAGACATCATCGGCGCTGCCATAAAATTTCTGGGCAATGGTTTGAAGCGTATCCCCCGATTGAATCACGTAAGTTTGCCCTCTGAGGGTGCCTTCAGGCGAGGGTTGTGCGGCTTTCAAGGCAGGTGTTTCTCCTGCGGTTGAGGGTAAATTGGGCTTGGCTTCTGAGACTGTCGAGACGGCAGGCTTGTCGGCAGAAGTCTCAGTTTGAGCTGCCATTGGCGATAACGCAACCGCTTCTTCCGGTGACATTTGGGGTTTATTGATAAAGAGCATGAAGCCGACAGCAGTCACAAAGCCGCCCACTAGACACCCCCCCAGAAAAACCAGTAGGGACGAGCGTTCATCACGACCAAAACCGCGATTACCAGCCCAGAGCATATCGAGATCCGGTGCCCCCGAGGTGGCAGAATGACCGGCTTGATGCGAGCGGCTTCGAACGTAGACGCCCGGGCTGTGGTACTCATCTGGCGATGATTGAGCGTATGATGAGTAGGATGAACGGGGATGCATAGGAGTTTGGGGCATGGTCACGTCCTTTAGCTCGAGCGTTTACACGATTATTAACAAGAAACAGTTGATAAGCAGATTGGCGACTGTCGTATTTTTTCTATCACGAATGCTGACAAGAGAGAAAAGAGAAAAGGGTGGCTGCGCTCTGATACAAGAACATTTTTTTCATCACACAAACTTCGTTGAGGAGCTCTTGGAGCTTGTTACCCAGCGGTGGCGGTTAAATACGAATGCCGCTTTTGTTTGATCTGGCGCTTATCTCGCTCTCAGCAAGGATGACGGTGTCGCAATCAGCAGTTAAATTCTTTACGACACTACGTTCATAATCGGCCAAAGTCCCTCAGACTTCAAGCAATATTGAGCGCTGTTAAGCCCACATCCGCTTTTTATACTTACTGCCATACTTGAAGTTTGCGTTAACATCCCGCAGTAGTAGACGCTCCCGCAGCTCCAAAATGGCGCCTTAGAAACTATCCAAGGCCTTGGCGAAGAATGTCATGCAGATGAATCACGCCAAGGGGGCGGCCGAGATCGCTGCTGTCAACGGCCGGCATCACAACCAAAGCCGTAATTTGATGAGACTCCATCAAGCGCATGGCCGAGACGGCCAAATCATCTGGGGTAATGGTTTTTGGCGTGCGTGTTTCCAGAACATCCTGCACACACAAGTGATGAACACCCTGCGTTTTAACCTCAGGGCGGGTAAGCGCGCGGCGCACATCACCATCTGTTAAAATGCCTACTAACCGCTGACGATCCGGTGACATGACCAGGGTCATTCCTAGTTTTTTATCGCCCATTTCAAGAAGCGCTTCTAAAAAAGAAGCCTCTGGCGTCACCATAGGGAGTGCATCGCCTGTGTGCATCAAATCTTGAACCGTTAAGAGGAGTCTTTTTCCCAAGCTGCCTGCCGGGTGCACTAAAGCAAAATCATTGGCGGTAAAGCCCCGGCTCTTTAAAAGAACCACGGCCAGGGCATCGCCAAGTGCCAGGGTGGCGGTAGTACTTGCTGTGGGTGCCAACCCCATTGGGCAAGCTTCTTCGGGGACAGCAATATTCAAGGACACATCTGAACGTTGCGCAAGTAAGCTGTCACTGGCGCGGGTCATGGCAATAATGGGCAGCCCCAAACGCTTGATAGCCGGCAAAAGCGACAAGACTTCATCGCTCTGGCCGCTGTATGAAATGGCCAAAACCACATCATCGCGGGTGAGCAATCCTAAATCACCATGGCTTCCCTCTGTAGGATGCATAAAGCAGGCCGGTGTCCCTGTGCTGGCAAGCGTTGCAGCAATTTTTTTACCAATAATGCCAGATTTTCCAATGCCGGTAACAATCACACGGCCTTTACAGGCTAGTAAAACGTCAATGGCACGCTCAAAAGAGGCATCTAGCCGATTGGCCACAGCCGTCAACCCGGCCTGCTCAACGGCAAACACATGGCGCGCCTCTGAAAGATAATCCTGCTTGATGAGCTCGCCAGAGTTATGGCAGATACGAGGGGTCTCTTGGGGAGCGTGCTCTTGGGGCATAAGCGGTGGCATATTATCTCCAAATCAGTAAGGTGAGCGCCAGAACCCAGGCCAGCCTGAGAAGTTGTTCTGCTTGTTTATGGATGGCATGAAAAGTGCTTGCAATAACAGGCCATTGAGGGCTTACACTTTGTGCCGCAGAGAGCAAAGCCTGCTGAGCTTCTAGTTTTGGGTGCACAAGCAGTACCGACAATAAAATCAGTCCGCTAAAGGCAGCCATTATTCCGAGTCGAAGCCAGCCAAGTAACTCTGTTGGCCACCCTAAACTCCAAAGCTTGAAGCCTTCGCCCAAGAGGAAAGCCATCAGGCCAAATAGCATCCAGGTATCAAACCGCCGAAAAATCAAGGTCATCACCTGGCTGGCATCGCCTCGCTGAAGGGTTTTGAACAAGAGTGGAGCCACGTTGGCTCCCAGAGTGATAATACCTCCGACAAACAGGCTCAGCGCCACGACCGAAAGGCGAGAGCCGACGACAAGGAGCATGGATGACGGTGATGAGGGTAAAGTCATTAATGAAAGCACCGTTAAAAAAGCAGCTTACAAAACAAAAAGGCTCTAAAAACTTGAAATTCTGGCGTTTCGCGTAAGAATTTTCAAAATTTTTATGGGTTTAAGACCAATCTATCGAGGAGCGTGTTGGCGCTGAATCTG
>JAYKJM010000103.1:0-16426 GCA_035285385.1 Vampirovibrionales bacterium | reverse complement strand
ACGAGCTGCCTTGGTACATTTAGCATCGTCCAGGCAACCAACACACAGTGAGCAAACGGGGGGAACAAGTATTATTTTTTTTAATAAAATCGCTTGGCAATAGCATAAAACCCGAAAGTTTGTTTATGTTAATAATAAAAAATTAAATTTTAATAAATTTTTACAATTGTCTGTTTATTTTTTTTACTGACAATCAATATCCTTCAAGGGGTTGAAATATTAATAAGTTGCGTACAAATCTCCCTTAATGAGCACCATAATAATGGTGAGACGATGTGGAGAGAGGCTCGCTTGATATGACCATTAACCGAACCACCAATAGCATGCTGTCGGCACGATCGGTTGGCTATTTGCAAGATAATCTGGGGCGTCTTGGAAAATTACAGACCACCGTGGCTTCTGGTAAAAATATTGTGCGCCCCTCCGATGATCCGGTGGGCTTGACGCGCATTTTGGCGCTCTCCAATGCGCTTAAAACAGATACTCGCTACAAACAAAATACCGACGCGGCCCGTGCAGAACTCAAAACGGTCGACACCACGCTGATGGGGGTCAAAAATCTGATTCAGCGGGCGCAGGAAATTGCCACCCAGGGAGCCTCGAGCATTTACAGCCAAGATCAACGCAATACGCTGGCGCAAGAAGTAAGCAACCTGATGGATACCCTTGTGCAGCAGGGCAATACCAAACTGGGAGATAAATATCTGTTTTCAGGCTTTAAAACCGATACCCCCGCATTTTCTCGCAGCGGGGATACCGTGACATTTGCAGGCACAAATCCGACAGAAAGTTCAAACCGCAACGTCGACATTGCCGATGGCATCAGTTTGACCATGAATCTCAATGGGCAGAGTCTTTTTGGTGCCTCAAGCGCCGGCACGCCCCCAACCGGCTCAGGCCTCTTTGCGACGCTGGCGCAACTGCGCTATGCCTTGGTCAATGGGGATGTCACGACCGTGAGGGCTCAAATTGATACCCTGGACAATGATTTAAATACCATTACCGTCAATCATGCAAACGTTGGGGCGTTGTTGAATCGTCTGGATGACACCGATGCGCGCGCTGACGAACGAGGGGCAACCCTGAGCGAGCAAATGGCTGAAATTCAAGAGGTGGACATGCCCAAAATCCTCAGCGACTTGCAGTATCAGGAAAAGGTCATGCAGGGTTCTCTGGCTGTTGCTGGTCGGGTGTTGCAAACCAGTTTACTGGATTTTCTGCGCTAGTAAACGCCACACGAAGCGTTGATAAATTCATTGATCCCATTAAATTAAGCTCAGGCAATCAACATCAATAGACAGACGAACGGTTTTTGGGGGGCGAATGCCCCTGTAAAACGTAGTCACCACACGATGCCCTGCCTCTGCTGCGGTATTTTTGATGAGCACATGCATGCGGTAGCGGTTATTGACTCGGGGAATCAAACACGGCGCAGGCCCTAGAACGTCCAAGTGCTCTTGGACAGGGCTTTTAAGAATGTGATCTTTGAGCTGTCGAGCCAACCCTTCTCCAAAGCCCGAGGCTTCGTCGATCGATTCACTGGAGAGCCCAAATCGAATGAGCTGACAAAAAGGGGGTAATTTAAGTCGGCGGCGGGTGTCGAGCTCAAGCTTGTAAAAAGCAGCGTAATCGTGGGCTTGTGCCATGGCCAACACCGGATGGCTTGGATCAAACACCTGAAAAATCACTCGCCCTGGCCATTCCCCCCGTCCTGCACGGCCAGCCACTTGGGTTAGCATCTGAAAAGTACGCTCTGAGGATTTAAAATCAGGGATGACAAAACCGGCATCAGCCTGAATAACGCCAACCAGCGTCACATTGGGATTATCCAGCCCTTTGGCGACCATTTGCGTGCCCACCAGACAATCTAGCTGGCGGGTCTCAAATTGATGCATTAAATCGGCAAACTGTTTTTTATGCCGCACGGTATCGCCATCTAGCCGCCCAAGACGGATGCCCGCAAACGTTTCTGCCAACACGGTTTCAATCCGTTGGGTGCCACTGCCAATGGCCACCAGCTGAGGGCTGGCACATTGTGGGCAAAATGAAGGGCGCTCTTGCTGATAGCCGCAGTGATGGCATTTCAGGCAAGTGTGATGTGAGCCGACGCTGTTAAAGCCTTCACTTTGCCCACTCAGCTTTGTGTTGCCATGGACGGTCATCGGTACGTCGCAGTGAGGGCAACCAACAATTTCTTGACAACTCTGGCACTTGAGGGTGGTGTGAAATCCGCGTCGGTTCATCAGTAAAATGGCTTGATGGCCTGCAGATAAGGTCTCTTGAAGCGCGGTTTTCAGAGCGCCAGATAATACACCGTGTGGTGCTCCGCCACGGTGGGCTACAATGTCAACAGGCGGTAATCCATGCGGGCTCCAGCGCTTGGTCAGAGAAATCAGCGCGCTGTCAGTTGTCGTTGGCGGATGTATTTTTGCTGCATTCTTCTCAAGATTGTTTTCAAAAAAACCTGCATCCCCAATGGTATGCTGGTAGGTCATCGCCACATCGGGTGTGGCACTGCCAAAAACGAGCCGAGCACCATGGTGGCGGGCTAAAAATCGCACGGCACTGCGGGCATCGTAGCGCGGTGCTGGGGCGTCTTGTTTTAGGCTGTCTTCGTGGGATTCATCAATAATAATGAGCCCTAAATGCTTAAATGGCGCAAAGATAGCAGAACGTGCGCCAATAATGAGCGGCATATCTCCCGATTGCACACTGCGCCAGGTTTTGAGTTTTTCACCACTGGCCACTTGGCTGTGCCAGATGCATAAGGCGTGCTTGCCGAAACGTTTTTCAAAGCGATGCGATAAATGGCTGGCCAGAACAATTTCTGGCACAATCAGCAAAACTTGGCGGCCTCTTGCCATGGCTTCGGCCGCCAGCTGCAAATAAATTTCGGTTTTGCCAGAGCCAGTAACCCCATGAATCAGCGCAGATTGCTGCAAGGCAAGGCAGTTAATGGCGGTTACAGCGTCTCGTTGCTCGGGCAAAAGGTTGCCATAGCTGGCTTGTAACGATTCGGGCGAGGTATCAGGCCAAAAATCAGATTTGACATCCTTATCATGACGGTGTTCAATGCGCACACGGTCTAAGTCGGCAAGTTTCTGTAAGCTTGCTGTGGTTGTTTTGAGCTGCTTTTCAATGGTTTTCAGGGGGAGCCCATCTGGATATTTTTCAAGCAAGTCGTCCAGATGTGCCAGCAAGGCGCGTTGTTTTTTGCTCAGTACAGCCTCTGAAGCGGGTGTGCACAGCCCAACCAGATGCGGTATCATTCGTTTTGGCTTGGGAGGACTTGCTAGCCCCCAGTCTGCAAACCCCGATTGAATCAGCGGTTTAAGACGTCTTGAGACAGCGTTCAAAGGGCACTCTAGCTTGAGGGCAATGGCTTTGGCTGTTAATCCCTTGGGGGTGGCTTTTAGCCAGCGTGATAGATCCGCCAAATCATGAGGGATAGCAATGTTTTCGGCTCCATCCGAGAGCCAAAACAGTCGGCGAGTGGTTGCTTGTAATAAGACGGCAGGCAGGGCACAGGCCATGACTTGTGAGAGCGAGGTTGCGGTGTAGGCTGCCATCCAGTGTAAAAGGTCAAGGTAGTGTTGGTCAAACAGTGGCTCCGAATCCAGAATGCTCACGATGGGCTTGAGCTTGACCGTTGCATGAGGCACCTCGGCCTGAGCAACGACAATGCCGGCCACAGGATTGGGCTGTTTGCCAAATGTGACAGAGACCAGCGTGCCAGCTGCTAAAGGCGAGTCTGCAGGGTGATCCGGGGGGGGCAGGTAAGTGTAGGTTTGTGCCTCCAGCCCAGGCAACATAATGAGCACATCCAGACAGGGGGCTGAGGCCACGGGGTGCTCTTGGTGTTGGATGACTGGTGTGGCATTTTTGGCATGGGTGTCTTTGGATGGCTTAGCAATACATGCTGAAAGCAGGGAGAGTTGCCCAGCGGACTCTTCTGAAGCCTTAAACGTCATGGCAGGTTAATCCTTTGATAATTTTTTCCCCTTGTGTTGGCTGAATCTCCCCAAATGCTCTGGTATTAATCTAAGAGATTATCTTGTTGCTGGCAGAAGGGCCTAAGAAACACTGAGCGGTTTGGATTCAAGAAAACGCTAAAAAATCCCTGGCCAGAGAATTACCATCATAAAATTAAGAATTTAAAAGCTGCCGGTCGTGTGTTTTGACCCCTTGGGCCGCAACACGTGGGTGTCCTGTGGGTAGTTTCAGTTTCCAACAATCGAAGTTGAACTTCGGTTGGTCTACGTCAACCTATTCCAAACCAGACTCCCTAGCACTCAAAGTATAGAGACAAAACATGCGTGACGACGCGACAGCTTATTCATTATGCCAAATGTTTCTTTAAATCTCAAGTCCAGCTCATCGTCTCGAGCATTATCATGATGGATACCCCCATTTTGCAAGGCTGACGAGGTTGACCCTTTTCAATAAAATTGTACAGTTGATAGCAGCTGTGATGGTGATCGTTTTTGCATGAAGGCTCTATACAAGATTCAAACCGTCATCCTCGGAGATCGCTTTTGATGAGTGTTTCGATACAGGCCAGTGAGGCTGCTGCGGTGGCGAGCCAATTTTTCAAGTTATTGATGAACAATCAGTGTCATCAGTGCTGGGGATTATTCACGAAAGCCACTCAGGACAAGTTTTTAGCCTGGTGTGTGCAGGATCTTTATCAGCGATTTCCACATCCAGCCAAGGCCTCAGGCATAGGGTCGCCAGAAGTTCGTCTCATGCTTGAAAAAAATGATCCCACCCTGATTAAATCGTTTTGGCGACGCTTTTTTATGATGAGTGGTGCCAATGAAATCTTTCGCTTTGGTTATTTTGAAGGAGATCCCGACAACACATCTGATCGCGAAGCCCAGGTGAGCGTTCGAATCAAACTCCCAGATGGGCGGGAAGGCACGCTGCGTTTTAAAATGTTCAAAGAGCGCGGAGGTTGGAGGTTTGGCTATGATGAATCGGGTCTGCCGTTTTAAGTTGGTTTAACTATTAGCCTTCTATAACCCTTGCAGCCGTTCTGCTGGCGAGAGGATGTTGGTAATACGCAATCCAAAGTGATCTTCAATGACCACCACCTCTCCTTTGGCCACCAGTCGGCCATTCGCCAGTAAATCAACGGGCTCGCCCGCAATGCGATCCAGCTCAATGACGGACCCTCGGCTGAGAGCCAATACATCACGAATAGGCAGCTCTGTTTTACCCAGCTCCACAGCAAGATTCAGCTGAACATCCAGTAAAAGACCCAGATTTTGGTGTTCTTCCCCCATGGAGGACATTTGATTATCAAAGCTTGTAAATTGCACGGGGCGAACGCTTACCGCACCAGTAGTCGCCGTCTTGGGCGCAACGCCGGCGGCAATGCCGGCAGTGCTGCCACTGAGATCGGGCAGCGGCTCAGGGTCTTGAGCAAACGTAACGCCCAACGAGTTCATCAGCTCACTATCACTCATTTGCGCCTTAGTACCTTGATTTATGGGTTGAGCCTTTGCCTCCTCACTGCCAGAGAGGGTATTGTCGAGGGCTTCAGCATCGCTTTGGTGAGTCAGCCAGTATAGGGTCAAATTTAAAGGCGTATTGGCGTTAATAGTGAGTCTCAGCGTGGCCACCACGATGGGTGTTGGCAGACTGGCATCCAGGACATCGCCGTCTAGCGCGGCCAGGATAGGATTACTGACCTCTACCGGGCGCTGTGTGGCATGAGAGATTTCTTGGGCGGCACCCGAAAATAACTGGTTAACCGCCTCGCCCAGCGCGCCCAGTTGTAGGTCACTGAGGTCGGAAGGGTCGTTTGCACTGGAGCTGGCTTGACCTCCTAGCATCAAATCGGCTAAGGGGCTCATGTGAGCTGCTGATATCAGTAAAGCGCGAGGATTTTTTGGGCCTTGGCTATATTCGCCAATGGCCATCCAGAGGTCATCCTCAAGGCTTGTCAGCCATCCTTGAAGATCATCGAGCGCTTGTGTTTCCGTGAGGGTTGCTTCAACGGGATTACCCAATACCATGCTCAGGGCGCGGCAAGCACCTTCCCATTCCAGTTGAAATAAAGGCTCAAAGGCTTTAGTCATGGCGTTATCCTGTTCTAGAGCTGTAAAAGGTCATTACAAGGTTACTAAAAAGTGGCGCTACATTGGCGGGCGTTCTGTTAAAAGATTTTTGCTCACCCGCCAGCAATAGTTGTCGACTTTTTCAATATCGTCGACGGGATTGGCGACGGCAACGGCAAGATTATTTTTTAGGGTTCCAGGGCGGGCATAAAATTTGGGCTGATGGTTCACACAAACCAGCAGATCATCGGTAATTTGTTGATCCAGCTGGATAACATCATTGACCGAGAGCTTTAATAGTTCCTGAAAGGAAATTTGTGTGCCACCAAGGATGACTCTTACCGGTAAATCGGCGTGACGAAGCTTGTCGAGCATTTTAAATTGGGTATTGGGATCGTTGTCTTTTTGTTTTTGATGAAAAATTTGCTGTGAGTTCAGTTGCTCGAGGATACTTTCCAAGACCGGATAGGGAATACAGAGGCTCATCAGACCAGAATCGCGCGTCCCCAGGTTTACCTCAAAAGTAATCAGGGCCACAATTTCGTTATTGGACGCCACTTGAATCAGCGCGTAGCTGTCTTCCATTCCCACGATGTTGGCACTGACGTTGATCATGCTGCGCCATGCCTCTTCGAGGCTGCTGGTGGTTTTATCGATGACACGTTTCATCAGGGATTGTTCGATGTCGGTCAATTCGCGCGGTTTGACTTCAGATTGTCCAGGCCCGCCCAGCAATCGATTAATTATTGATGAGGTGACTTCATGGCCGATGCCTAAGAGAATTTGTCCAGGCAATGGGACAAACTCCATAATGCACACCGTCATGGGGCTTGGCATAGAGCGGACAAACTCGTCGTAGGTTAATTGATCGACCGATACCACGTCCACTTCAAGGGGCATCCTCAAAAAAGTGGTTAATTTCAGCGTCATTTGCCGCGAAAAATTCTCGTGGATAGATTGCAAGGCTCGCAAATGATCTTTAGAAAATTTGTCGGGACGGCGAAAGTTATAGAGTTTGTAATTAAGTCGGTGTTCAGCCTCAAAGCTGGCGGCATTAAAATTATTGACTGCCGCCGCGTTGGCTGGCGCAGCCGCGCTATGACTAACGGCAGGTGTTGGCTCTGCAGGCGGCTGTGCCGCGGGGATGCCATTGAGGGTTGACAGTAAATTATCAATTTCGTCTTGTGTGAGCATAAGCTTTAATGGGGGGCTCTTCAGTACTGCACAATAAAATCAGAAAAATTAACACGAATAACTTCATAGCCATCGCTTGCGATTAGGTGATTGACTTCTTCTCGAACATCATCCTTGAGGGCTTCCTGACCATCACTGCTGGCCAATGTGCCGGAGGTACGACTCATCAGGGCGGTGTTGACAATGTCACGGATGGAAGGAACATAGCGGCTCATATGGCTATTAAACTTTTTGCTACAAGCTTCCATGGGATCCCCTGCTGGGGCACCACCACCGTGACCTCCGCCGCCACCTTCTGCGGGGGCTTCATGTTCGGCAAGGGCAGCACAATCCTGTTCAGGAGGAACTTTAATGCTCATGGCAATTTTTGCTCGTAAATACTGATTACCACGTCGGGTAGGGTCGGGCTTGAGGTTGACCGTAAACTCCTCCAGCTCAAGATTCATGCCCACCGAGTTCCCGTGGGCTTCGGCATCACCCTTTTCTTCTGTATCTTCGCCTTCGGCTGAGCCGCCTTCAGGCATTTGAGCCACAATGGCAGGCACCAAGACCATGGGGCCCAAAACGTACATGGCGGCTGCGGCACTCAAAACACTGGAGAGTACAATAGCGACAACCAGAATAATTAGCTTAACCATGGTGAGCTCATCTTCCTCTTGGGTGGCAACGTTAGAGGCACCAGCGGTTGCCGAGGCGGCTGGTGGTGTGTCCGTTTTAGGTTTGATTGACTTGGGTTGGACAGCTTGCGACATGAAAACATCTTTGAAACAGCGGATGCGACCTGATCAATTTGAATTTGGCACGTAAGACCTGATGAAAGCTGGATTTTTTCAGGGCGGTGAGCCAAACGCTTCTGCTTGTGGGAAAGGGGTGGTGCTATGAAGCGTTGCGACATCATTATTTTCACGCTTGGCCATTAAAGGTTCATTCAGCAATACGATAGCGACTCGACGATTTTGGCGCTTCCCCTCATCGGAGGAATTTTCTGCTACAGGACGATATTCTCCATAACCAGCGGCTGAAATCTGATTGGCGGGCAGTCCCATTTTTTCCACCAGATATCGGGCAATGGTGGTGGCGCGCGCGGTCGAGAGCTCCCAGTTGGAGGGGAACTCGGCTGTAGCAATGGGTGTATTGTCGGTGTGGCCTTCCACTCGAACATGTTGACCTTTTTGTCGAATAATATCGGCCAGCTTGTTGAGCGTCGGCAGAGCCGTTGATGTCAATTGGGCTTCACCGGGGGCAAATACAACCGTTTCGGGCAGCGTAATGACTACGCCTTCCTGGCCGTTCTCTACAGAAATTTTGTTTTGCGCTGTTTGCAGGCTTTTCTGCTCAGTGTTGTCAGCACTCGTTTGGGGTTTTGGGCTTGGCGACAATGACGCGCTCAGCTTTTGAGCCAGTATCGTCATTTCAGACTCTCGAATGGCCAAAGATTGCTGCGCCTGATGGGCGATGGCTTGGAAATGGCGCAATTTTGTTTCGGCCACAGTTTTGGTTTGATGCGTCGTTGCCAGCAAGACCAATAGCAATCCTAACAAGACCGTGATCATATCGGCATAGGGCATTAGCCAGCGTTGACCACTTTGAGTGCCTAAAGTTTGCGCAACAGGGTCGCTTGGAAAAGGAGACTCGAATCGTTGCAGGGGATCCGTGTTGTTGAATGCCGCTCGAAGTGCCGGACGTGCAGGGTTTGAGGCGTATTTTTTTGGGAGGCTGCCTGAGTCGGCACGATGCCATGGTTTGGGGGGCTTTGCGTGGATGATCATGAATAGAAGCTACTTTATGGTTGAAGGGTCACGTTTGTGATGGATCGTTTTTTGAGCTGGCCGGCACTAATGTGGCAGAAGCAGACGGGTTTAAGAAATCTCTGCCAGCTGGCCGGCGGATTTTTGAGAGGGTCTCATGTACGCGTTGAGTTTTTCTCCAAGCAGCATGGGGTGCTCGCCGTTTGCAATGGAGAGAAGACCATGCAGCAGTAAGGTTTTCTGAAAATGCAGAGCCCTTGCTTGCTCGCGCAATTTGTTGGCCAATGGCAGCAGCACCAAATTTGCCAGCGCAACACCATAGAGGGTTGCGGCAAAGGCGCCAGCAACGTTTTGCCCCAGCAGAGCGGGGTTATCAAACGATTGCACGGAGCCCATGAGGCCAATTAAGGCACCAATTAAGCCCATAGTGGGAGCAAACCCACCAGCTGTTTCAAACACGCGAGATTCATCCAGTGCTTGTCGGGTGGATAAATCAATATCGGCTTCTAGGGCATCACGAACGCTCGCCTCTGAGTGGTTGTTGGTAATTAAAAACAATCCTTTTCGCAAAAACGGTTGTTCAATCTGATCCAAGTACGGCGCCAGTGCCAGCATGCCTTCTTTGCGCACAAAACTTGCAATGTTGGTGATGTCATCAATGTGGGCTTGGAGTTGTTCTCCCTGCAACACTTGGCTATGGCCAACAGCATTATGAAAAGCACGCCAGGCACCCTTGAGAGTATCGGGTGAAAAGCTGATGAGAGCTGCGGTCGTAGTTCCTCCCAGGACAATCAGCGCGGCTTCGGGTTGCATCAAAATATGCAGTGGCACGTGGCCAATTATGACGGCACCCGCTAAAATAAGCCCACCGCCAATAAGACCCATCCAAGTTGCACGGTTGCTGCTTGCTGAGTTGAAAGCCATTGTGTTTATTCTCTCTCTCTAACATCTTATGTTTGTTTGACTGTCGTTATTGCCACTTGGCTCTTGTCATTTTTGCGATCTCAAAGCTGAGCCATGCCGATGAACACACTTGCCCGCATAATCGTTTCGTATTTTAAGCTTTTAAATCGTTGCTTTTGAATCGTTTAAGTTTTAGCTAGTTTAAATTTTAGCCGACGATTTCACCCGTTGACCTCGAATAGATGGAGGAGATTTTTATTTTTGACTCCCTCAAAAGTTACAGGTTTTAGCAGATAATGGTTGCAATCATTAAGCGGCTTGGCTATAACGACCGCAGCAGCGTTGTTAATTCTGTTTACAAAAGTTCCCTATTCATCTGTTTTTTTGAAGATGTTGTCACGCCATATTGTTGAAAAAATGATGTCAGGCCACTTTAAAGATTTTTGAGTCAAAGGCTATTTGATAAATGCCGTTAGAAACAATTCTTGCCAACATCAAGCGGGTCTTTGTGGGCTCGCCCATCGCCTCTCATCGCGAGCGTCATGAGCGTTTGAGCATTCCGATTGCGCTGGCTGTGTTTGCCTCCGATGCCCTTTCATCGACGGCTTATGCTACGGAAGAAATATTGATTTCTTTTGGCGCGACGCTATATACAATTTTCGGAAATTTCTTGGCGATGCCGGTGGCCTTGGCCATTGGCTTGTTAATGGCCATAGTGGTCATTTCTTATCGGCAGGTGATTCGCGCTTACCCCAGCGGGGGGGGCTCCTATGAGGTCGCCAAAGAACAGCTTGGCGCCACGGCAAGCCAAATGGCCGCAGCCGCCTTGATGATTGACTACGTGCTAACGGTATCGGTCAGCATTTCAGCAGCGGTGGCGGCTATTACGTCTGCCTACGTGGCCACCACGCATCAGGAAGTGGCCGTAAACAGCAAAGTGATGATTGCGGTCTGGTTAATTGCCTTTATGACGGTTATTAATTTGCGTGGCGTTCGAGAGTCGGGCAAGGTTCTGGCGTTTCCGGCCTATCTCTTTATTGGTGGGATGGCCTCAATTTTGCTGTTTGGCGGCCTGCAATTGCTCGAAGAAGGGAAACTGACCCTTTTTAGTCCCTCCGCGCTTCAGGATCAAGTTCATCATTTGCTGCATTTTCACTCCAATGCAATACACCCTCCTCATGATGCGCTGAGCGTCTTGCTGCAGGTGGGGGCTGCCACATCCAATTTGGCTCTGGTATTGGCTTTGTTAAATGCCTTTGCCCACGGATGTGCGGCTTTAACGGGTATTGAGGCTATTTCAAATGGTGTTAAAGCCTTTAAAGAGCCTGCCGACGTTAATGCCAACCGCACGATGGTTTTGATGGGCTTGATTTTGGCGGTTATTTTTATGGGGATGACCGCGTTGGCTTTTGGCTTTGGCGTGACCCCGTCTGCCTCTGAAACCGTTGTGTCTCAGTTGGCAAAACATGTCTTTGGCGCCCCAAGTCTTGGCTACTATGCTTTACAGTTTTTAACCATGGTGATTTTGGTTTTAGCGGCCAACACCAGTTTTGCAGGTTTTCCAAGGTTATCGAATATTTTGGCGCAAGATGGCTACTTACCCCGGCAAATGCTCAACCGCGGAGATCGTTTGGTGTTTAGCAACGGCATCCTGATGCTAGGCGTGACGTCTGCTCTTTTGGTGATGGTTTTTCAGGCTGACACCCATGCCCTGATTCCCATGTATGCGATCGGGGTCTTTTTATCGTTTACCTTGGCGCAGGCGGGCATGGTACGGCATCATTTAGCTCACCCGCATCAGGGGTATCTGGGGGGGTTAATCACAAATCTGATTGGGGCGGTGGTGACGGCCTTGGTCACGGTGTTGCTCACCGTTGAAAAATTTTCCGAAGGCGGCTGGATCGTTATTGTAGCCATTCCCGTGATCATTATGACGTTTCGGACAATTAAGCGGCATTATAAATCCATCCGCAATCAGCTTGCTTTGCCAGAAAAAGGGTATTGCCCTGTCCCGGTTGAAAATCGGGTGTTGGTTCTTGTGTCGTCTCTCAACCGAGGAACCATTCCAGCGTTGGAATATGCCAAAAGTATTTCTAAAAATGTGGAAGCCGTGCATGTAGAGCTTTATGGCCCTGCCACAGAGCGTCTCAAGCACGCATGGGATGAATGGGGCTGTGGCATTCCGCTAACGATTTTAAAATCGCCGTTTCGCTCGTTGAGCTTGCCTTTGCTCGATTATATTGATGAAGTTAGCCAGGAGGTAAAAGCAGCAGAGGGCGGTGGTTTTGTGACCATCGTGATTGCGGAGTTTGTGACGCGTCGTTTCTGGCACTCTTTGCTGCATAACCAGACGTCATTTTTGTTGAAGACCCTGCTGCGTTTGCGCCGAGGTAAAGTGGTGACCACGGTTCGGTATTTTCTGGATGAATAGTCTTTTTTTGGCGGTCGACTGGGTATTTAAAATCCGCTTTGTCTTTATGGCAAAGCGGATTTTTTAAAAGCGTCAACCAAGATGGGCTGGTGGTTATCGACGGAATCCGCCCCCACGACCTCCGCGATCGCCTCCGCGACCTCCCCCGCCATAGCCGCCACGATCGCCTTCGGGTCGGGGTGGACGCTCCACGTAGGCTGGTGCTTCTGGCCAGGCCATAGGAGGCAGACCAAATTCTGCCCGTTCGGCGTCTGTGACACCTTTGAGGGTCAGGTTAATGCGGCCGCGCTCATCGACATCGGTGATTTTGACGAGCAATTCCTCGTCAAGATTCACCACGTCTTCAACCTGATTCACTCGAAATGGCGCCAGTTGCGAAATGTGCACCATACCATCTTTTCCAGGAGCCAGCTCCACAAAGGCGCCAATGGGAAGAATGCGAACCACTTTACCCATCAGAATCATGCCGGCAACATACTTGCGGGTCAGCTGTTCAATGATGGCGCGTGCACGTGGGCCACCATCATCGCCAGTCCAGCCAATCGTGACGGTGCCATCGTCAGCAATGTCAATGGTGGTGCCGGTTTGCTCGATGATGCTGCGAATATTTTTACCACCTGGGCCAATAACAGCACCAATCTGATCCTGATCAATCTTGATGGTTAGCAGTTGCGGAGCCCATTTGGATAGCTCCGTGCGGGGTGCTGCAATGGCCGCCTGCATCCGCTCCAGGATATGCAGACGCCCTTGACGCGCTTGCTCGAGGGCTTTGGCCATCATGTCCATCGACAGACCCCGAATTTTCATATCCATTTGAAGTGCTGTAACACCCGTGGCATTGCCCGTGACTTTAAAGTCCATGTCACCCAAAAAGTCTTCCACACCCTGAATATCCGAGAGGATGATGGTCTGGTTGGCTTCCTGAATCAGACCCATGGCAATGCCGCCAATGGGGCTTTGCAGCGGAACGCCAGCATCCATCAGGGCAAGGCTTGAGCCACAGGTGCTGGCCATACTGGTCGACCCGTTTGATTCCAGCACTTCGGAATTGACGCGAATGGCATATGGAAACGCAGATTCTACCGGTAAACTGGCTGCAATGGCACGTTCAGCAAGCGCACCGTGGCCAATTTCGCGTCGGCCAGGACCCCGCGAAGGGCGCACTTCACCGACGGAAAAACTTGGAAAGTTGTAGTGATGAATCCAACGCTTTTCGGTAGCAGGATCCACGCCGTCGAGTTTCTGAATATCGCCAGGAGAGCCTAAGGTGGCAATCGAGAGCACCTGGGTACTGCCTCTGGTAAAGAGGGCGGAGCCATGTGCACGAGGAAGCACGCCCACCTCACAATAAATGGGACGGATTTCTTCAGGCTTGCGGCCATCTGGGCGAACGTTTTCGCTGCAAATCATCTGGCGCATGACGGTTTTTTCAACTTTCTTGAACGCCTCAGTGATCAGATCCAGATCGGTGGATGCGATCAAGACTTTGACGGGATGCGATTCTTCTAGGGCCTGAAGACTGGCTTTATACTTTTCTTTGGCCGCTTCGAGCAGAACTTTGCGCTGGTCACGATCAAAATTATGAAACGCCGTGGTCACATCGGCTTCTATTTGTGCCTTGGCAAAGCTGACCAGGGGGGATATGTCAAATTCAGGCACGAAAGGCTTTTTGACAATGCCGAGTTGCTCGCGGAAAGCAGTTTGTGCTTTCACCTGTTCACGGATGGCATCATGGGCAAGCGCCATGGCTTCTACCAGGGTCGATTCCGAGACAAATTGTGCGCCAGCTTCGACCATCAAAATAGCGTCTGCCGTGCCCGCCACAATCAGATCCAAATCACTGGTGGCCATATCTTGAAATGTTGGGTTCAAAACGAAGCGACCATCAACACGACCCACACGCACGGCACCAATAGGCCCTTCAAACGGAAGGCCAGAGAGCTCAAGCGCCATAGACGCCCCGAGAATTGAAAGGACATCGGGTTGGTGGATGCTATCGACCGTTAAAGGGACGGCTACAATTTGCACATCGTTTCGGTAGCCATCTGGAAAGAGCGGCCGAATGGGGCGATCAATCAAGCGCGAGCTGAGCACCGCTTTTTCAGAGGGGCGACCTTCTTTTTTGAGGTAGCCACCTGGAAAGCGACCCACAGAGAACATTTTTTCTTCAAAATCTACCAACAGCGGGAAAAAATCGATGCCAGGGCGCGGTTTGTCACTGCCTGTGGCGGTGACTAAAATAACAACATCATCACAGGTCAGCGTCACGGCGGCAGATGCACTGCGAGCCAGGCGACCGGTTTCAAGTGTGACGGTTTTATCGCCAATTTTCAGCGAGGTACGTTGAATGGCGGGGAAAAGTTTTTGACGTTCAGCCTCAAACGAATGGGTTGTCTGAGTATTTGGCGTATCTAGGGTATCCAACATGGGAAATAAATTCACTTTCTGAGTGGCAACTTTGGCGACTCGATGTATTTGACGTGTTCTCTAACATGTGTACTATCTAACACTACTACAGCTCAACGGGTTGTGAAAGAGATGCGCTAAAAGGCCAGCCTGTTTCAATCGGCAGGGGTTATTCAGTTTTGATGACGTTTGCCGATACTCAAAAAAGAGGTTTCGCATTGGGGTCATTTACATTAGTGCTTAGGTAGGGCGTCGTTCAGTATGGCAGATTTTAAAAAACCGATGGGGTTTAATTTTGCACCGTCTGCGGGTGCTTCTGCTTCCGTTGGCTCATCTGTGGGTGCATCTGGCTCTCAGGAAGTGTTGACTATGTCTAAGGCGACGGCGGCTGGTGCCATTGCCAGATTAACCCTTGCAGAGTCGATGGTGGCGCCATCGCCGTTGGAGCGTGCCACCGCAGGGCTTCAATCAAACCCCGTTGTCAGTGAACGCCGCATTGGGGATATCTTGATTGAGAATCAATCGGTAACGCCGCAGCAGCTTCAACAGGCGCTATCAGAGGCACGGGCTACGGGTAAACCGGTGGGCTCCGTCTTGATGACGTTGGGGTATGTCACTGAACAAGAGCTGGGCAGAGCTTTGGCTGAAAAGCATGGCATGGAATACGTGGATTTGAGCAATTTTGTTGTCGATGTTTCATTGCTCAAGTTGTTACCCGAAAATTTTGCCACCTCAAATTTGGTAGTGCCTTTATCATTTGACCCTAAAAAGCGTTTATTTTCGGTGGTGGTGGCACGGCCAGAGCAAGTCAAGGCTTTAGAGCAGGTGGTTGTTCTTACTGGCTATCATTTTATTGGCAAAATTGGGACTTATAGTGGCATTGTCAATTGTCTTAACCGTTTAGCCAAAGATAATCGTGCTAGCAGTGCAGAATTATTAGCGCAACTGGACGAGGAGCTTACAAAAAAAGATTCTATTTATGCTAGCGATGACGCCGATACCCTTCTTCAGGCGGAGCTTGCCAGTGAATCCACGCCCTTGGTGCAACTGGTAAATTCGTTATTAATTAGAGCCATTGATGCCAATGCCTCAGATATTCATATTGAGCCACAGCAGCAACGTTTGCTGGTGCGTTTTCGAATCAATGGCATCTTGCACGAAAAGGAAAGTTTTCCCAAGAAGCTCTCGGCACCTTTGGTGTCTAGAATTAAAGTGGCAAGCGGTATGGATATTGCAGAGCGCCGTCGCCCTCAGGATGGGCGGATGAAAATCAAGGTGGGTGTTCAGGAAGTTGACATGCGGGTTAGCAGCATGGCGGTGATGCACGGTGAAAAAATTGTTATTCGGATTCAAAAACCTAATGCCACCTCGGGTGGCCTTGTCAAATTGGGGTTGCCCGAATTTGCTTTGCCAAGCATTCAAAAAATGATTCATGCCCCCCATGGCATTGTTTTGGTGACAGGCCCTACTGGTTCGGGGAAAACAACTACTTTGTACAGTTGTTTGCGCGAAATTAATACTTCAGAACGCAATATCAGCACGATTGAAGATCCGGTGGAATACCCGCTGGCTGGGATTAATCAAACTCAAGTTTCTCAAAAAGCCGGCTTGACGTTTGCCTCTTGCCTTCGGTCTTTATTGCGTCAGGATCCTGATGTCATTCTGGTTGGGGAGATTCGCGA
>JAYKJM010000102.1:0-2645 GCA_035285385.1 Vampirovibrionales bacterium | reverse complement strand
CAAGAAATTCCATCCTCAGACGCATTTTTGTTTACCAACAATAACGCCTTGGCGTCGCCCATCAATGAGCCTAAGGAGGCGGGGAGCTGGTCTTCAGATGCGTTTGTGGTGGCAACACTATAGGCTTGGTTTAAAATTGGTTGTTCAGCGTTTCGCTTTTCGATATGCTGGATATGCTGCCAAGTCACGTGGGTTCATTCGATTGCCTCATAGTATGATGCTTCATTCTCGACCTTTAATGGGTTTGCCCGTTCCCTCGGCGTATTTCAGGGCTTTTTGTCTCTTTTTAATGCTAGGCATGACGCTAGTGGGAGGCGGCTTTCTAACGGCCAGAGCAACAGACGCTGTGCCACACCCTCTGCAGGCAAGGCAAGCAAGCCTTCATGCCCATTCTTCTGCTGGCTCAAAGAAATCCTCTGCTGGGGCAGCCACCTCAAGCCAATCGCCTTTGGCGTCAATAAAAGCAACGCCAGTATTGCCAAAAACAGCTTCTGAATCGCCTGCACGAACCAGTCACGCATCAAAATGCATTGACTGGCACGCACTCAATCTCTCTGACGAACAGGAAATAGCCATCGATGGTCTGGAGCGTCAATGGCAGCAGATGTTTAGTCAGGTTTATCCCAAACTACGCAGCGATCAGCAAACCCTGCAGGGGTTGCTTCAATCGCAACAAGCCTCTGAAAATCAGGTAATGCTGCTTCAAGCCCGCATCCATGATCAACAAGATCGATTGCGGCGTGAAGCCATACGAACGTTTATGAAAAAGAAAAGCTATTTATCCTCCTCACAGCAAGCGCAACTCCATGCCATGATGCGCACCAATGGGTTGATGAACATGCCTGCCACCCCCTCGTTTGGTCAGTAAGTCTCAAGAAATCATTACAAAATGCTTTAAATTAACCCCAAAAAGAGTGTTTTTTTATTTAAAAATGGGTATACTGAAAATACTGCTAAAAACGCAGTCTTGATGGCTCGCTAGCCACTAGCGGGAAGGGCCTCCACGGCCCTTCCTTTTTGTATTTAACCTATAATTTTGTGGTTACTACACATTAGATTACAATTTTTGTCAGCATTTAAAATTTATTTGAGATTTTTCGTAAGTTGATTTTCACGTGACGACTGAGCACTCTCTGATTCTTGAAGCGCAGCACGCATTAACCCCCTGTTGGCAAGCATTTGATGCCACAGCACAAGTGGGATTTAATCGCGTGCTGGAGGCAATGATCACTGAGCGTGTTCATGAAGCCTGCTTTGCCAGTGTCACCGGTTATGGCCACGATGACGTTGGTCGAGACGTGCTCGATCGGGTCTTTGCAAAAGCGTTTCAGGCAGAGGCCGCCCTGGTGAGGCCACATTTGGTATCGGGCACGCACGCCATTGCCGTAGCACTCAATGGCTGTCTGCAGCCGGGGGATACCCTGTTGTCGCTGACAGGAAAGCCCTATGACACACTTTGGCCTGTGTTAGGCTTGGACAATGACCCCGCATCGAGGTCTCTGACAGGGCTTGGTATCCAATATTCTGAGTGTAACGTGCTTAGCCAGCATCAAGGCAATGACGATGCGCTTGAGGGCTGGACAGTTCGAACCGTATTCACTTCATCTGAAATAGCGCAGATTCAGGCGGCAAATGTTGTGTTGATACAACGGTCGCGGGGTTATAGTGCACGACCCGCCCTCTTAATAGAAGATATTCAAGCGCTTTGTGAGGCGATTAAAGCGGTTAACGCTCAGGCCATTGTCTTTGTGGACAACTGTTATGGTGAATTTATCGCGGCAAGCGAACCGTGCGCGGTGGGCGTTGATCTGGTGGCCGGTTCGCTGATTAAAAACCCGGGGGCAGGCATTGTGCCAACTGGCGGCTACATTGCTGGTCGAAACGATCTGGTTAGCCGCGCTGCCGATGTACTGACCTGTCCTGGCATTGGAGCTGATGGGGGTTATCTGTTTGATATGACCCGAACCCTTTTGCAGGGTCTGTTTCTGGCTCCGGGTGTGGTGAAAGAAGCTAAAATGGGGATGAGTCTTTGGGCTTATGTGCTGGAGCATCTAGGCTATGAAACCGCCCCTGGCTGGAATGCCCCTCGTGGCGATATTATTCAGGCGCTGGGACTAGGATCTGCGCATGCCATGGCAACCGTTTGTAAAGCCATTCAGTCTGCAAGCCCAGTCAATGCATTTGTGACGCCTGAGGCGGCCACATTTCCTGGCTATTGTGATCCTGTGATGATGGCGGGTGGCACCTTTATTGAGGGCTCTAGCATAGAACTGTCAGCCGATGGCCCTGTCCGCTCTCCCTATACCCTCTATTGTCAGGGTGGCTTGACCCTTCATCATGCCCGTTATGCCTTAAATCAACTACTGATGGCTGAAACCTTTCAAACTAAAAGGACTCTGTAACGTTGACGAGCTATCCGATCAGTTTTATTCGCCCAATCATGTTAAGCGCTCTTGGGCTCTTGAGCTCGATGGCCGTTTTGATGACATCAGTGGCCTTGCCGATGGAGACCTCAGGTGCCCCATTAACCAAACCAACTTGGCAAACAGCGACGGTGCTTGACGTTACGGCTGCAAAATATACCAGCGGAGCCTCCAGTGTCCCTCGCCAATCTGAACGTTATACCCTGAGCACTCAGGCCGGAG
>JAYKJM010000101.1:0-9740 GCA_035285385.1 Vampirovibrionales bacterium | reverse complement strand
CCCTGCAAGTGGCTTAGCGCTTGAACCGACAAGTGCTCGCCCCCGCCATGGAGGCGAATATCATGTAAGGCCTCCGCAATCAGCTGCCCAACCTGCACAAATGCCGACTCATCCAGCCCGCGCGTGGTAAGGGCAGGCGTTCCAAGCCGCAAGCCACTGGTGACAAACGGTGATTTTGGATCATTAGGCACCGTATTTTTATTGGCGGTAATCCCCACACGATCCAGCTCCGTTTCGGCTACCTTGCCGGTGAGCGCAAGGGTTCGCAAATCACAGGTCATTAAATGATTGTCTGTGCCACCGGTCAAAATCGGGATGCCAGCGTCAGTGAGGGTTTGAGAGAGGGTTTTGGCGTTGGCGACCACTTGGGCACAATAGGCATTGAAGGAGGGCTCCAGGGCTTCCAGAAAAGCCACCGCTTTGGCCGCGATGATGTGCTCCAAAGGCCCCCCTTGAACCCCCGGGAACACGGCTTTATCAATGGCCTTGATCAAATCCAGCTCGCCGTTGGTCATAATGAGCCCGCCGCGTGGGCCTCGCAAGGTTTTGTGTGTGGTGGTTGTCACCAAATGGCAATGCGGAAAAGGACTTGGGTAGTGACCAGAGGCCACCAAGCCGGCCACATGGGCAATGTCGGCTAAAAGGAGCGCCCCTACTTCGTCTGCAATTTTCCTGAATTCAGCAAAATCCAGCTTGCGAGAGTAAGCACTAAAACCGCAGATAATCAGCTTAGGACGGTGCTCATGCGCCAGCTGGCGCACGGTTTCCATGTCAATTAAGCCGGTTTCTGGATTAACCCCATACGGCACGATGGTGTAATAAATCCCAGATAAATTTACCGGAGAGCCATGCGTTAAGTGGCCACCATGGGAGAGGTTCATCCCGAGGATTGTATCGCCAGGCTTCAGGCCTGCCGCCAGAAATGCCGCCGTGTTGGCCTGCGCGCCACTGTGAGGTTGAACGTTTGCATGGGCAGCACCAAAAAGCTTCTTGGCACGCTCAATGGCAAGGGTTTCAATCTCATCTACCACATGGCAGCCGCCGTAGTAGCGCTTGCCAGGAGTGCCTTCGGCATATTTATTGGTCAGCACGGTTGCCGCCGCGCTCATCACGGCCATACTCACAAAGTTTTCGCTTGCAATCAGCTCCAGCGTGCTTTGTTGGCGCTCAAGTTCTTTGGCCATCAACGCAAAAACTTCCGGATCCCTCTGTTGGAATGCGGCATAAGGAGAAGGCGTCATAAAAAATCCCCAGATAAAAACAACTCAGCCGTGTCAACACCAATAACAAAATCATTATAGCCTAAGCCAAAGGGTTTCATGATGCTCGCTATTGTTAGCACCCTAGCGGCCACTACCAAAGGAGAGGCGGTTGACCTGCCCCACGCCATCTAGCGTCAGGGTGCTGCCCGTTAAATGAATATGATTGATGCTCAGCGTAATGCCCGATTTTTTTGTAAAACGCTTTACATCTATTGTTTTGTTGATTTGATCGGTCAACAGAGCGGATACATCAAATGGAAACGGATTGCCGTTGCTCTCCATTTTGAGCCGTGTGACTTCCACCCCCCCGTTTTTTGCCACCAGCTTGCCTGTCAACACAATATTGGTTTTCAAAGCCTGGGCAATGGTTACCGTCATGGCGATTGACATAATGTTGCCACGACTCAAGCGAATGCTCAGATCATCAAAGGTGGCAAGGGCGATGCCCGTTTGCTTGGCCAGCTGTGACTCCAGTTTTTGAATGGTTTCAGGATGGCTCAAAAATTGATTCAGCCCCACTTCGCTCAGCACAATGCGAACATCGGCCGAAATAGGCTGGCGTAACACCAAACGCTGAAAATTAACCAGTTCAAACGCATCAAACGAGACGGCCGAAACACCCGCTTGAAGCGGCCGCGAGGAGAGTGAAAAATGCTCAATAGGGAGCCGCTCAATAACGCCATCGCTGTAGCGCAAATTGACCCCTTTTAACGTGCCTGCCTGAAGATCAATGGTCTTGAGATCCAATTCCAGACGCTTGGCTGTCCAATCGCTAAACTGGGCGTTATCGAGCTGAATTTGAAGCCTGTCAGCCTTTGAAACCGGAATAGCCACCGTCGAGGCACCTGCAGCAATGGTTTCAAGCGCAAAAGCAGGCACTGGGTAGCACCCTATCATGGCAGAAAGCATAAGCCCTGCCGTCAACGTGAAAAAATTTAATTTAACGGCTTTTAAACACATGGCATTAATGGCTCCCTACAGAAGTAATATTAAAATTGGCCTGAAGCCAGGCAATGGCCGCATCCATCTGCGCGTGACAAATGGCTTCTGCCTCTGGCTGGCTTGACGCCACACCTTCAGTATAGACGCGCAACAATGGTTCGGTTCCCGAAGCCCGCACAAGGATCCAACTGGCAGCATTCACCCCATCGGCTGATGAGGTATTATCGGGAGCGAAATACAGCTTCACGCCATCTCGGGTACCAAATCGATTTTGCAGCTTTTCGGCTTCTTCCTGGCTTTGTGCCATATCAATCACAAATTTTCCAAAAAGCTTATTCTCTGGCCATGCGGCACGAATGGCTTCCAGTATCCGCTGACCATCTGGGGTGCGGATGGCCGCCTCGTTGAACGCATAGCGCTGAGGCAAGCTGGCATTGATTTTCTCAAGCAATCGACTGAGAGGTAGCCCAGACTTGGCGACGGCCTCAAGTACAAGCAAATTTGCCAACAAGCCATCTTTTTCGGGGATGTGACCATCAATACTTAGGCCTCCGGAGCTTTCTCCTCCAAGTAATATTGGAGGGCCGCCTTGCGCCTCGTGCTCAATAAAACATTCGGCAATGTATTTATAGCCCACGGGTGTTTGAATCACTTCCAGGCCGGCTTGCTTTGCCAACGCGTCGAGTTTGTGGCTGGTGGCTTGGCTGCGCACAACACAGCCGTGCAGGGGGCGCTGCTGAATGCGATTGGTCAGCTGATGCCACAACACCAATGCCAAAATTTCATTGGCATCAATCATACGCGCGGCTTCATCCACCACACCAAAGCGATCCGCATCGCCATCATTGGCAAGCCCCAACGAAATTCCTGCCGAAGGTGAGGCGCTTCTGACGGCTTCAATCAACGGTAACAGTTCAGCCGCCACAGGATTGGGCATCCCTGTATACGCTTCAGGCGGGGTATCTTCTCCCTGAATCATGGTCAGCTCAATGCCTTCATCTGAAAGAAGGCGGGGTAAATATTTGCGACCTGTGGCATACAGTGGGCTGTAAAAAATCTGCAAGTGCGCTGCCGATATCGCGGGAAAGTCAATCATGACCCGCTCAATCAAATGACGGCGATAGGCCATGTAAGGCTCAAGAGAGGTAAGATGACCCACACGATTCAAGCGAAGATTTTTGGGGGAGGCCTGAAGGGCTTCAAATTCTTTGGTCATGTCAGACGGTGCCACGGCTCCTTGATTGGTTAAAAAGTTATAGCCGCCGTATGGCCACGGATTATGACTGGCCGTCATCAAAACCGCCCCAAGGCCATGGGCATTTAAAAACCCTAGTCGTTGCAAATGTGCTGCGGCATAGGCCAATACCGGGGTTGGAATATCCCCCTCTGCCAAGGCGACATCAAACCCTCGATCCATCAACAGCTGAGCTACCAGTGGGGCAAATTCTTTGGTCTTTTGGCGCGTATCACCTCCCACTAAAAAGGTGGCAGCGCAGTCGCTGAGACCCAAATGCTGCAATTGAGAGATGAAATAATCCGCAATGGCTCCCGTAATTTGCCGAATCACGCTTTCATTAAAACCTGCCTCGCTATCGTTTCGGTATCCAGATGTACCAAATTTATAAATAAGCGATGGCGAGCCATTTGGCGAAGAAAACAATGCTGACGAAAGCGCGGACATAAAAAACCTGACTGCCTTATACTATCAATAATAATAAAGTGACCATCATTAAAAAAATAAAAACGCAATAAAACGAGCAATAAGACGAGAGAAAAATAAGCCACATGCCACCAAAATTGTCTAAAGTGTCAGTCTACCACCACACCCATTGGGATCGCGAGTGGTACGCCCCAATGCGCAGCTATCAAATGCGATTGGCCAAAGTGCTCGATGCCTTGCAATCCATACTTGCCCCCAATGGCCCGCTTCAAAATTTTACACTAGACGGTCAAACGGTGCTTCTGGATGATGTGTTGGTGCTTCGGCCACAGCTTGCGCCCTGGCTGGCTGAGCAGATTGCCTCAAAGCGCCTCTCGATTGGCCCATGGTTCGTTATGCCCGATGTGGTTCTTGTCTCGGGAGAAAGCCTCATCAGAAATCTTGAACTGGGCATTAAAACGGCGAAAGCCTGGGGAAAAACGGATGCATTTACTGGGTATTTGCCCGACCCTTTTGGGCTGCCGGCCAGTATTCCAAAAATTCTGAATCATGTCGGCATAACCAGCGCCGTGCTATGGCGGGGAGTGCATCCAGAAAGCCCGCTTTCGCCCATTTTTTGGTGGCACAGTGCTGATGCCACCCAAGCCTCACTCCCAACGGAAGATGCTGGCACTCAAGGCGGTGGATTGCAGCCAGGCAATACCCCTCACGTGTTAACGTATCATTTGGCGCAAGGGTATTTTCAAAATAGCTACCACGACCCGACGCTCTCTTGGGCTGAGCGTCAAAAGGCTCTTGCTGGCTGCCTTGAAAAACTATCCTCTCAGCCTTTTTCAAAAACAATCGGGATTTTACTGCCCGTGGGCGGCGATCATCTTGGGCCTCTTGAGCCCGCTGCTCTGCAAGAAATGAATCAGCAGCTCAGCCGGATGAGCGATCATCTGGAAACCCTTACGATTGATCAGTGGATGGCCTCACTGGAAACGTCTTTGCGCCATGGCGGCGGTGATCGTTTTCAGTTTGAACAGAGCGCTGTTGTGCCATGCCACCGCGGCGAACTTCGAGAGGCTACCCCAGGGGCACCCTATTTACTGTCGGGGGTGTGGTCGTCGCGACTATACCTGAAAAAAGAAAATCGCAAACTGGAGCATCTACTCACCAAGCGGGTAGAGCCGTTGCTTTGCATGGCTCAATATGCCCAGGCGGCCTTCAAAATGCCACAGGCAGAATTAGATTTGGCTTGGCGTCTACTTATGCTTAATCATCCTCACGATAGCATTTGCGGCTGCAGCGTGGATGCCGTTCACCAAGAAAACGAGGTGCGGTTTGCACAAGTTGCGCAGTTGGCAGATCAGCTTGAAAAAGACGCGCTTATTCAGCTTGCAAGCGCCTTGCAAATGCCAGAAGACCATCTATTTTTTTGGCACACTGGTCAAGCCGCCGTCTCTGGGGTTATTCCTTTTGTGTTTCGAGCCGAATTGCCCCATGCGCTCAAAAATCATCCTGCCATTCAGATTTCTGAGCAAACGGAAACCCTGATCGATAACTGGCCATGCGATATTCAGGATGTCCCACAAGCGGATCGCACCCGAAGCGAGGTCTGCGGCTGGCTTTGGCTCGATTCGGCTATCTCTCTTGAGCCGTTGAAAGCCCAAAGTCGGTCAATTTCCGACTTAAAAGCGCCAAATGAAACGCAAAGCGTCAAGATAATGCCACCCAATTCAGAGTCTGATTTTCCTGCCCTGCGCAATGAATACATTCGCCTCAACATTACTCATGACGGCGATTTGCAGGTGTATGATTACCAAAGCAAAACAACCATACGCCACTTGCACACCGTCAGCTGTGCCATGGAGCGCGGTGACAGTTATAACCCGGGCTTGCCCCAAAAAATCCAGTCTGCACAGCTCATTGATGTGAGCGTCCAAGAGGCAGGCCCTCTAGTGGGGTCGCTTTTACTGCGTTATCGTTTGGCCACGCAACAGGCGCCTCTTTCAACGCGAATCTGCCTAAAAGCCAACTCAAAAATGATTACGTTTGAAACCTCCTGGCTTCATCAGCGTGAAGATTGTCGCATTAGCGTTGGCTTCAAGGTGGCATCTGCCATTTGCGAGGTCGTCGAAGAGTCTCAGTTTGGAGTATTTCGGCGACGGTTTCCCCCGACAAACACGTCCTCTGACCCCAACCCTCTGGAGGTTGAAAAAGGTCAAGAATGGCAAGCCCCCACCGGCCCTATTCAGCGCTTTATTGCCACCCAAGGACAGGCGTTGTTCACAGAAGGGTTAACCGAGTACTGGGTTGACAATCACGATCTGCGACTGACCCTGCATCGAGGGTTTGGCATGCTCTCGGATGATCAAACCGGCACGCGTGGTGGCCACGCAGGCCCCCCCCTGAAAACGCCTGATGGTCAGTGTATGAATCGCAGCCTGTCTTTCCGATATGCCTGGCAATGCTTTCCTCAAGAAACCCTGGATCAGGATCCCACAGCACTTTATGTGGCCGCTGATGCCTTTTACGGGGTTACTCACGCCATAGGCCATCCTCAAATTTTGGCCAAGACCACTCAAAAACCCTCTCAAGAGTCCTCTTTTGTTCTTGAAAGTCTGTTGAAAAATCTGCCTTCTGGCGTGATTGTCAGTGCCGTGATCCCTCACCCAGAGGGCTGGCTTATCCGCCTGTTTAACGTTGCGGCCACAAGCCTACCGTTTGAATCTCTTTGCTCGTCGGTGCCGTCAAACTGGCTGATTCGAGCCATGAGCGCCTCCGCAGAAGAGCCTCTGCCGCATCAAGACTTAGAACCCTGTGCTCTTCAACGCTATTTAGTGTCTCGATGCCATTAAAAAACGGGGCACGCCAAAATAATCGTTTATTACAGGCCTGACTTTCCAGCAGTCTCGCTGTTTGAATAGGTCATAAACAATTTGGCTGGTGGATTGTGAAAGCTCGAGCGCGATGAGGCCACCGGGGGTTAAAGCCTCTGCGGCTTGCGTGGCAAAATGCCGATAAAACGAAAGTCCCTCAGGATCCTGCGTCAACAATGCGCTTTTCGGCTCATGGATTTTGACTTCAGGCATCAGGGCTTGATACTCTGCATGCGGGATGTAGGGGGGATTTGAAACAATGACATCAAACGTCTGCTGAGGTGGTAGCGCCCAAAGTCCATCTCCCAAACGAAACGAAACCTCAAGCCCCAAAGCGCTGGCGTTTTCTGACGCCACAGCAAGCGCTGGCGCACTCAAATCCGAAGCCGTTAGGCGGGCCCGTTCGCTTAGCGCCGCTTTCAGCGCCAGTGCAATTGCCCCAGAGCCCGTGGCAATATCGGCTATCTGGATGCAACTCTGATTGGCCGCGTTAACTTTAACGTGCTCAAGAACCAAATCAACCAACTGTTCGGTTTCAGGCCGAGGAATCAACACGGCCTGAGAGAGCGTTAAATTTAGCCCGCAAAAACAGGTCGATCCAAGCACGTAGTGAAGGGGTCTGTGACGATTGACCCGTTGTTCGAGATATCCGATGACGCGCTGAATGTTAGCCTGTGACACTGTGGCTTCAGGAAAGCTTACGATCTGAGTCCAGGGCTTATCAAGTACCGCTTCCATCATCCAGCGCACTTCGGCTCTCAGCGCTTCTGACGTGTCGATAGCAGGCAAGAGTGCTTTTTGAAGCCAATTGATAAGATCCCCAGCATTGGCGGGTGGATCGTGAGTCATCTTAAAGTGCAAAGCGGGCATATCTCAAGATGATACACCACGAGATGATACACTAGAGTCTGAAAGCAAAATTACCGCTTGGGATTTAACATGTTATGCAGCTCGGATTTCAAACGGTAGCGTGAATCGGCATCATCCACCACTTTTTTCATCAGAGACTCTTTTTGATGCCGCTCCACATAGAGTTGATCCAGTAGAAGCTCAACCAATTGGATAAGCTTGTCGGCCTCAAATTCCGATGCTTCCTGAAACTGGTTGACATCTGCCTCCAGCTTGGAACCCACGGTCTGTATGTTGGCGCTGGATCCCGAACTCTGAGCCGGATTAATTGATAAATTCAAAATATTATGGATCGCATTATACACTAAGGGATCCACGCGATCTCGAATGGATAAAAACTCCTGGCGCAACGTCGATTTATGAACAGAGCAGGTTTCTCGCACAATGCGCTGAAGGGTGCGACGCGCCACCATGGCACAGGCTCTGGTACTGACCGGGCGCAACATGGCCGCTTCCGCATAATCTTTTCGAATATCTTCTGGGATAAAGGCAGGATATACTTTGGCCGCAACTTCTGGAATCAAAGGCCAGGATTTGAGCAATTGTTTGATGGGTTCTCCTTCCTGATTGCCAATGCGTATTCTTGGAGGCTTGTTCACATGTAAATGCGCCGTCAGCTTAAACCGATTGCAATTAGGGCACACCTGAGACTCAATAACAGCCGTGTAATTGCCACTGCCATGATTGGCCGAATAACCACTGGTATCGCCAATGGGCAAATAAACGCTTTGCGTGGGTAAGCTGTCTGCGGCTAAAGTGGCTTGACAATAGACACACTGAGATAACTTTTTGCTTTGGGCATGCAAGGCATCAGACGGTCGAAAAGACGGATTCATACAGAGACCAATCTCAATAAAGTGAACTCATAATACCGATCAGCAATGACAGCTATTATGCCACCAGATGCGCCTTGCCTCCCAACTGACCCTCCAATTTCCGCTGAATGAGGGAGAGTGCCTCCACCGAAACCCAAAACCTAGGATTGGGTCGAATACGGCTCTGATCCGGCAGGGTAATCATCACGGGGGTGTATCCTTGAGATTCTGCCAACACCGCGCGCACATAAGCCATCTCCTCGTAAGATGGCACATCAAAGAATTTAAGCTCTAGAGGCGGCATTGCCGTCAAAGGTAAAACCTCCTTAATAATCAGGCTCATTTGTTCGCCATCATCACCACGAATTTGAAGGGAGCCAACCAGCCGAACTTTTTGACCCACCTCCAGAACATGCCCACGCTGCTCCAGCTGGGCTATCACATCACTAAAAATAACAAACTCCATGCTGCCTGTGAGATCTTCGAGCTGGCCAACACCCATTGGGCGTCCAGTTTTGGTTATTTTTCGCTGAAATTGTGAAATTAGCCCGCTAACAATAACCACAGCCCCATCTGACAAACCTTTACCTTGCTCTCTCAATTCATGAACGCTATGACTGCTGAGCAACGCTAGCGTGTCATGAACATCATCCAGTGGGTGACTGGTCAAATAAATCCCCAGAAGGGACTTTTCAAGCGCTTGGGTTTCCTCAGGTAAATAAGCATCTTGCGGATTACCCGACAAGTTGAGCGCACTCAGTGGCTGCGAACATTCAGAGCTCCCCAAGAGATCAAACAGGCTGGCCTGACCGGTTTCTTGCTGGGCTCGCGCTTGCTCTCCAAACCGAATGAGGGTGTCTACATTTTCAAAGACGTGTTTTCGAGAAAACTCAAAACCATCGAGGGCACCCGCCTGAATCAGGCTTTCGAGGGTTTTTCGATTTAACGCCTTCTGATCAGACAGGGCCAGACGTTTGATAAAATCTTCAAGACTCACAAATGCCCCGTCCTTGCGCAAAGAGATAATACTCTCCACGACGCCTTCTCCCACGTTTTTGATACTCCCCAGCCCAAACCGAATAGCGTGGCTTTTGCCGCCTGAATAATCTGGCGTAAACCCGAGCCCGGAGGTATTCACATCCGGCGGCAGCACGCGGATACCCATCGCTTGGGCGGTTTGTATGTAAAGCTGAATCTTGTCCAAATCGCTACTGACGCTCGACAGCAACGCCGACAAGTACTCCACCGGATAGTGCACCTTCAGATACGCCGTCTGATAGGCCACCAT
>JAYKJM010000100.1:0-4321 GCA_035285385.1 Vampirovibrionales bacterium | reverse complement strand
CCATCGCTTGGGCGGTTTGTATGTAAAGCTGAATCTTGTCCAAATCGCTACTGACGCTCGACAGCAACGCCGACAAGTACTCCACCGGATAGTGCACCTTCAGATACGCCGTCTGATAGGCCACCATGGCGTAGGCCGCCGAGTGCGAGCGATTAAAACAATAGGCCGCAAATTCCGTCATCGCATCAAACAGTCGGCTGGCAATGGCCTCATCCACACCATTTTTCAGCGCCCCCGCCATAAATCCATCGCGCTCTTTTGCCATCACATCAGCTTTTTTCTTCCCCATCGCACGGCGCAGTAAATCGGCTTGACCCAAGGAATAGCCGGCCAACTGTTGGGCAATTTGCATAATTTGTTCTTGATAAACAATGGTGCCGTAGGTGGCCTCTAAAATCGGTTCCAGGGCAGGGTGGTCATAGCGCACCTGTTCGCGGCCGTGCTTTCGATCCACAAATTGCTTCACCATGCCAGAGTTCAGCGGGCCTGGCCGAAAAAGCGCTACCAACGCATTAATATCTTCAAACACACTGGGTTTGAGATCCCGAACCAGGGCTTTCATCCCGCCAGATTCCAGCTGAAATACGCCGTCTGTCTCCGCCCGGGTCAACATCTGATAAACATCGGCATCTTCCAGTGGTAAGTGATCAATCTTCGGCGGTGTTTGCCCTGCTTTTTCAACAAGGGTGAGTGTATTGTGAATAATTGTCAGGTTTCGAAGCCCCAGAAAATCCATTTTGAGCAGCCCCAGTTGCTCGAGATCCCCCATGGTTAGCTGACTGACAATGCCCCCTTCTTTGGCGCGCTGCAGCGGAATAATGCTAGATAAGGGATCCTTGGAGATAACCACACCCGCGGCATGAACACCCACGTTAAACGTCAGACCCTCTACCCCTAGGGCTAAATCAACAACCCTGCGCACCAAATCATCTGTATCATAAAGCGCTCGCAACGGCTGACCTTCTTCAAGGGCGTCTTTGAGTTTAATGCCTGGGGTGGCCGGAATTAATTTGGCCCACTTGTCACTGTCTGCAAACGGAATTTCTTTGACGCGCGCCACCGCTTTGAGCGCGGCACGAGCTGCTAGCGTTCCGTAGGTGGCTATCTGACAGACTCGATCTTGTCCGTAGCGCTCTGTGACGTATTGAATGACTTCTTCTCGGCGATCAATGCAAAAATCAATATCAATATCAGGCATCGAGATGCGTTCTGGATTTAAAAACCGCTCAAAGAGCAAATTGTGCTCCAGAGGGTCAATATTTGTAATGCCCAACACGTAAGCTACCAGGCTGCCTGCGGCCGACCCACGCCCGGGACCCACCGGAATGCCCTGCCGCCTGGCATAATCAATAAAATCCCAGACGATGAGAAAATAGGTTGGAAATCCCATCTGGTTAATAATGCCCAGTTCAAAATCAAGGCGGTGCTGAACTTGTTCAAGATGTCGCAGGCTGGCACCGGCATATTTTTCGTTTGAAAAACGTTGCACAATTTGCCTGAGGTAACTTTCAGCACTTTCTGAGGCGGGCAAGGGATAATCTGGCAATAGCGTCTGACCCAGTGGCAGCTCAAGCTTGCAGCAGTCGGCAACATCCAGCGTGGCATCCAGGCAACGGGCAACCAGATGAGGGTCTTGTAAAAATGCAAACTGAGTTTCAAGTTCAGAGCGGGATTTTAGATAAAACTCACGGCCATAGGCATTGGGACGCTGGATAAACTCAGCCATCGTCTTGCCCTGTTGAAGGCATTGTAGGATGTCGTGAGCTTCCGTATGCTCTGGCTTGGTAAAATGGCTGTCATTGGTAATCACCGTGGGCAGATCCAGCCGATTGGCGATTTCCAGAACGTGTTGCGTGACCAGTCGTTCGGAATCTCGGCCATGGTCTTGTAATTCTAACCAAAGACGCTCCGGGAATAGGGTTTTTAATCGTGCGGCACGCTCGAAGGCTTCTGCCGAATCGCCACGTAAAATGGCATGTGCCAGTGGCCCATGCACTCCAGAGGTGAGGCAAACCAGCCCTTCTGCGTAGTTTTCTAGCAATTCCCAGTTAATGCGAGGGCGATAATAAAACCCATCCAGATGTGCCGTTGTCAGCAGCTGACAGAGATGACGCCAGCCGGTCATGTTTTGAGCCAAAAGCACAATGTCATAGCTGGGTTTTCGGGTTTTTTTGTCTGTAATGTCCCCTTCGGTCATTGCCAGGGTGGTACCCAAAATCGGTTGAATACCGGCAGCACGCGCTTTTGTGTAAAGTTCTAGGGCGCCATACATATTGCCTTTGTCAGTAATAGCCAGTGCCGGCCATTGGTTGTCTTTTGCCGCCTCTATCAGCTGCGAAATTTTACTGGCTCCTTCCAGCACACTATACTGCGAGTTGATGTGCAGCGGGGCAAATAAATGGTTTTTATTATTGGAAGAAGCCAAACTCACGGAATTCATTTTTCCATTGTCTTCAGAACCCAGGCCTCCGGGCAAGCGATATCACACTATGAGGCACGTCGTGATTCAACAATCATGAGTCGGCTTGACGATCGTCTGTGGGAGGGGTCTCTGGCTTCTCCTGAGACGGGCGCCTCGAGATTTTTTCTCTGGCGGCTTCAGCAGGGGTATTCAATGGCTGAGACTCTGTAGGGTCTGGTAAATACGATTTTTTTTCTGAAGGGCTTAGCAGTAATCGTTTTGCAACCACTCCTATGCCTAACGCCAAGCCCAGAACAGGAAAAATGGGAACCCACAGGGGCGACAGCCAGCCCTTCTGATTCATCCATATCGCAAGCATCAAGCCCCCCAAGACGGGGATAAGCAATTGAATGGCGTAGTCCATAAGGAGGCAGAATACTCAACAGGCTTATCGCAGCCAAAGCAACGTCAATACTTTTTCAGTATAGTGGCAAGGTGAGCTCATTGTAACATCCTCTGCCTCCATCGTATTTTCAATAGAGAGCCCAGATCGCTTGCGAGTCAATGATCCATCTTTTATAAATCCCACCCCCCTTACCCGCATGAATCCATCAACTTTATTACAACCCGTTTTGGCGTCGCTGCAGCAGCTGGTACCTGCTGACAATGCGCTCTTGATGAGTGCCAGTCGATATGCGCTCAATAAGCCGGGTAAGCTCATTCGCCCTACGGTTAGTATGCTTTTGGGCAAAGCGCTCACGGGTGAAACCCGCCCTTCAGTGGTTGAAGCGGCTGCCGTGGCCGAGCTGATTCATGTGGCGACCCTGTTGCATGATGATGTGATTGATGAGTCTCCTCTAAGACGAGGCAAGCCCACCGTGCACGCTCAATGGGATAATCGTACCGCGATTTTAAGCGGCGATTTTTTATTGGCACAAGCCAGTCTGAAATTAGCGGCCATTGGGGTGGTGCCGGTGATTCGGATTTTTTCCCAGGTGTTGGCCGATTTGTGTGATGGCGAAATGACGCAGGGTCAGTTGGCATTTGACGTAGACGGCTCTACCTGGGCCATCTACGAGCAGAAAACCTACGGAAAAACCGCCTCGCTATTTGCGGCCTCTGCTGAATCTGCGGCTATTTTGTCCGATGCGCCCCAGTCTTGCATTGATGCTTGTCGCGCTTATGGTCGAGGTGTTGGCATGGCGTTTCAGTTGATGGATGATTGGCTCGATTTTACACAAACCCCAGAAACGCTTGGCAAACCGTCTCAGGATGATTTGCGTCACGGTCTGCTGACGGCTCCTGTCTTGCTGGCGCTCTCGCCCGGGGTGTTAGAGGCCTCACAAGCGGAGCACCTTAAAGAACGTCTAAAAACGTTTTTTAAAGACCCCCAAAAGCAGAGCAAGGCACTGGATGAAAGCTTGCTTCTGATTGAACAGGCGGCAACTATTGAAAAAACGCGCGCATTGGCAGAAGCTCATGTTGAGCAGGCCTTGCTCGCCCTGAAGGTCGTCCCAGAAGAGCAGATTAAAGATTTGGCGTCGTGGCAAGCCTTGATGGTGTTAGCCAAAAACGTGACGCAACGCTATGGCTAGCGTTTCTGAAAAGTCCTTATTCAGGGGACTCTTCAAAAGAGTTAATCGTTTTTGGCACCACTACCATCGGGTAAACACGACCATTTGGTGTTTTTAACAAAACCTGACTCCCGTGTCGTTGAATGTCCACCTGACGACCTGCTGTCAGCCGACGGGGCTTGTTTCGAGCCCATCCCGCTCGAGACTCCACGTCACAGACTCCGGCCTGAGTGCTCAGGGTATAACGTTCAGATTGGCGAGGGACACTGGAGGCTCCGCTGGTATATTTTGCAGCCGTAACGTCAAGCACCGTCGCTGTTTGCCAAGTTGGTTTGGTTAATGGGGC
>JAYKJM010000099.1:0-4353 GCA_035285385.1 Vampirovibrionales bacterium | reverse complement strand
GTTCAACTGAAAACCGATTCGCAGGGGGTGATGCACGTGGCGCCTGCTGTTGCGCGTCGCTGGAGGGTCAGTCCTGATGGGCGCACTTTAAATTTTGAATTATCTCATAGCGCGCGCTGGTCTGATGGGCGGCCGGTGACAGCACATGATTTTGTGTTCGCGTTTCGCCGGGCATTGTCTCTTCAGACCGCGGCAGAATATGCTTTTTTTTTGTTCCCAATTCACAATGCAGAAGCGTATTGGAAGGGCACGGTAAACGATTTTGCTCAGGTGGGCGTTAAAGCGCTCGATGCTGGGCATCTGCAAATTATTCTGGAGAAGCCGCATCCTTTCTTTTTACAGTTGTTGGCCACTCCTATTGCGTTGCCTCTTCGCCAGGATAATCTCGAAAAACAGGGGTCACAATTTACGGAAGCGGGTAAATTTATCACCAATGGCCCCTATCAATTGTCGGAATGGGTGCATGAGTCCACTATGACCCTGACGCCTAATGCCGCCTTAAATCCTGCTGAGAAAGGGCTTAAAATTAGGTTTTTAATGATTAATGACCCCAATACAGCCTTGGTGATGTTCGACAATCATCAGCTGGATTATATCGACACCTTGCCTGTGGCAGAAATCAGACATTTAAAAACGGCGCCTGCCTATCAAGAGGCCTATGGCGAGCAGTCATTGTATGCCTTGCATTATTTTGGTTTTAACACCCTGAAGCCCCCTTTTAAGGATGTCCGTGTTCGGCGTGCCTTTGCCATGGCCTTTGATAGGCGGGTGATTCCAACATTGCTGCAAAGTGGCCAAACGGCCTACAATGGCTTGATTCCCCCTGGGCTTATTGGGGCCAATCAGACTATTGGCCTGGGCCTGAATAGTCGTGAGGCTCGTCGTCTTCTCTCTCAAGCCGGATATCATTTTAGAGCCGGGCGATGTGTTGATTTCCCCAAGATCACCCTTGGCTTTCGTGCCCAATATGGTTTACAACGTGAGGCCGAAATTGCCCAATTCCTGTGGCATCGTGCCCTGGGTGTTGAGATTCGCTTGCAGCCGATGGATTGGAAAGCCTATCTGAGCCAATTGGCGCAGCCAGAAACCGCAAGCGCTCCTAATCTGTTTCGCCTCAATTGGTTTGTCGATTATCCTGATGCAGACAGCTTGATGGGACTGTTTCTGAAAGCCAATGGCAATAACCACACCGGCTGGCATCATGAGGACTATGATCGCTGGGTTGAGGAGGCCGCAAAAACCACCGATCCACATGCGCGTCGAGCTCTCTATGACAAGGCTCAGCGGTTAATCTTGCGCCAAGAAGCGGCGCTTATTCCGTTATATGTCCCTCTTAAAACATACTTGCTTCGGCCTGGTCTTGGCGCCATTTCAGTTAACCCTCTGAATGTTCTGGAGCTGGACGGCTTGCTTGATAAACCTCAGAAGGGGGGGTAAAACCATAAGTCATTAATTTAAGACCTGCGGGGCGCATCCCTTAAGGATGGGATAAATCGCGCAAGGCTTCGTAGAGTTTTTTTTCAGCCGGGGAGAGTCTTTGAGGAGACATCAGATAAAGGGTAATTAACAGATCCCCGGTTTTGCCCTGTTGGCTTAACCCCTGCCGCTTGAGTTTAAGGGTCTTACCCGAAGAGATCAACGCTGGAATGCTCAAGGTTACAAGACCACCGGGGGTTTTTACGTCAACATCGCCCCCCAAAACCCCTAATGGGATGCTCAGTGCCAAGTCCGCATGGATATCAAGTCCATGGTGGGTAACCTTTTGTAAGGTTAATGGCTTTTTATTGCCGTCTGCGTTTTGAAAACGTTCTTTTGCCTTGTTTGTAAACGGCTCATTTTCCTGCGGGTTTTCAATCCTGATGTCTGTGCTTTCTTTGGGTTTGGAGAGTACGTTTATCGTTAAGAACAAATCTCCGGCGGCGCCCCCAAAAAGCCCCTTTAGCCCTTGACCTGGAATGCGAACTTTACCGTTGTGACTGATTCCGGCAGGAAGTTTCACCTCAATGGCAGTAGGGTTAAGCAAATAGGCCTCACCATGGCAGGCAGGACACACGAGGCCATTGAGCTTGCCTGTCCCTGAGCATCGTTGACAGATAGGCCCGACGGAAACGGTTACTGACTTGCGGCAGCCTGTACGGGCCTCTTGGGAGGAGATGGTGACTTCTGCATGAAGGTCGCGGCCACGTTTGGCCGACGCTTGGCGAGGGGGTGAGGATTTCAGGCTTGCCTTGCCTGCACTGGGTTGAGGTTGCCAGAACGCGCGAAAAACATCCTGAAGGGAAGGGTTGGCGTCGGTTTGTTTGTCAGCCGTATTGGATGGTTTTGGCGTATTTTGAGCGCCTGAGGCAGAGGCGACACGATCCGCCTGAGATGTCGACGGTGAGGGTTTTGGCTCTTTTGAGGAGGCAGATGATGTTGCCTTATCTTTTGGTGTTTGACGCGGTGGTGAGGGTTGTTTTGCTGTGTTGTGTGCCGTCTGGCTTGTGTTGCGTCCGGGCTCATGCAGGGTGGCATCGTAGGCTTTCTTTTTCAGCGGATTAATCAGGATGTTATAGGCGTCATTGATGGCTTTAAATCGTTCTTCTGCTTGCTTTTTATTGTCTGGATTGAGATCTGGATGATATTTTCGAGCCAGTTTTCGATACGCGTTTTTAACCGCGGACTCATCGGCCAACGGGGGTAATTCTAAAGTTTCATACAGCGTTTGAGACATGGCGGCTGTTGTGACGAATAAAACAATATGTATTGTTAAATTAATGATATCTAAAAAATATCTACCGTCTTTTTCCCCACTATATCTTATAGCGACAAAAGAGTGACAATGTAAAAATCCCTCCAAATGCAGGCCATTTTAGACAATATTAACAATCTCAGTGTTTTTATTCTTATACGAGTCCTATTTTAGGCTCACTGGCGTAAATACAGGGGTAAATACAGGGTAATTCACAAAGGGGCAATGGAGTGAAAACACATTGCTACCAATGAATTAATGGTTAAAGGGTGCAGCAATATAAGGGGGATACAAAAAGATAATCATCTAGTCTCTGATGATCTTGTGCAACTCACCTGCGCAGGTGTCCTCGTGGAGGCGTGATAGTGGGCACTGTATTGGGAAATTTTTGACACAATCTTGTCAGTTTTATCAGGGGTTAAAACAGAGAAACACTTTTTTTGGGAAAATTTGGGGGATAAACAATCGGCTCAAGGTCGCAAGTTTTTTAAGCGTGGGTGCCATTATGATGTGATTTTTAGCACAGAGATAGCCTCACGCGAGAGGGCTTGCCGAGCTCAGCAAAATCTTGTAAATCGTTCAATCTACCTGCCACACTGACTAACTGACTCATTAAAAAATCATTACCAAAAAAACATCACCAGAGAAAAAAATAGCAACTTGATGAATGGGGGAAAGCACCCGATTTTTGCTCTTAAAAAGCTAAAATTGGGTGCCGTTGACGACAAGACGGATTGGGGGACTGGATTTATGAACGCAAAATCAGCAAAAAACTCAAAAAAAACATCCAAATTCAGCAATGAAGGTTTGATACCTTTGCCCACGCTAACTTCTGAGGGTAGCGCGTTTGCAGAAGCCATGCAAACAGATAGTGTCAAAAAATCGCGAGCGCGTGCAAAACACACGGCGGCCCAGGGGCAAAGCCATCCGGCCATGGTGGCAGAACCTTCCCAAAAACCTGAAAAACTCCCGCTGGGTAAATCGAAAGACTTAAAAGACTACGTGGAGCTCATTGAAACCGTTGCCCGCGTGGAATACAGCCGTTTGCCCAATCATCTCATTGATTATGCAGAGCTGGTCAATATTGGCGCACTGGCTTTACACACGTTATTTAAAGCGAATCCAACGCGTGATTATAATGTCACCTATCTCTCAACAGCCATGAAATGGGCCGTGCGAAATGAGTTGAGGTTTCGCTACAAATGGTATGCGCTCAAGACCCCTGAAGGTGGTCTTAAAAATACCGACACTGACGTTGACGGCGAAGAATCCTTTGATGAAGAAGGCTCCGCGATCTCCAGTCGCTCTGCCATGAGCGGTGCCGCTTACGAGAGCATACTGTCGATGGAAAGTATGATGGAAGGCGACACGCCGCACGAGTTGCGGGATGATTCAGCCACCCCGGAAGAAAGCAGCGAAACTCGGGAAATCGCCTTGTTGGTCAGAGAATGCATGGCCAAATTACCCGAGCGCGAAAAAATGATTATTGAAGCACGCTTTTTTAAAAACATGAAAATGCGAGAAATCGGCACGCGCTTTGATATTTCACCATCTCGTACGTCACGCATTGTGCAATCTGGGCTGGATAAAATCAAAGCGGAATTGCTGCGCCGAGGCTATGC
>JAYKJM010000098.1:0-4720 GCA_035285385.1 Vampirovibrionales bacterium | reverse complement strand
TTCTCAGAGCCCGCTGGACAACGCAGCAATCAAACCGCTGCTATGATGTTGCCTTTCAAGCTTCCGCTGTGAATTCGGCCGGATTAATAATGCCTTCAGCCATGCCTTCACCCAGGCCTCTTTCATTAAGCCCACCACTTATGCCATACCTGCCGACTCCCCAGAGAATGTCTGCTTAATGACAATCGCCAATTCAATAGACATCCGGTGGCTGCACATTGTTGACAACCCGCTGTGTTATAATGGGTCAAACGTTTTTGATGCATCCGTCTTTTTAAGTCGCATCCCTTAAAGAGAGTCTTAAACAGAGAGTATTCTAGGCTTTTGGCTATTCGCGTTGCTTCCCGCTCCTCTGCCGTGCTGTTTGATCAGTTGCATCTGGTCGGTCATGGTCATGTCAACGATGAAAGCCTTGAGCTCTTGGTGCAGTCTGCCAAAGCGGGTCAAATCGACCCATGGAATGTTGATATCGTCGCACTGACCGAGGCGTATCTGGCAGCCGTAACAGAAAAAACACAGTCAATTGTTACGCTGAGCAACCAGCAAATGATGCAAGCGCAATGGGAAGGGAAAAAATGGCTGGCGGTGACCGGAAAAACACTGTTATATCTGGCCATTTTGTTGCGCATGAAAAGCGATCTGCTCAGCGGCCTGGATCCCTTTGCCCCCATCATCGAAGATGCCGATTTTAGCGCAATGGACTGGCCCGAGGAGGAAACGTTCAACCCGGGTGCCTCTGCCAGCTGGGCAAGCTCAAGCCCCCATAAGGTGATTTCACTGGATGCTGTGCTGCAACGACGAAACAGTGCCAAGCAACCGCGCATTCGGCCGGTGACCCTGGATGACTTAATTGGAGAGCTCAAACGCTACGAATTACTCGAGCAAGAGCGTCAAGCCAAAGCCACCGTTGAGCGGCTGAGCGAACGCCGGCATCGGGGTCGTGATTTAAGCAAGCTCACCACAGAAGACATCACCGAAGGGCTCGCCCACGAAGAAGACCTCGAATCCGCCACGGATCGCATTGGCCGGCTGCTGCGTACGAATTGGGAAGCTGACCCGGCTCGTGTCGTAAGCCTCTCTGAAATTAGTGAGCAGGCCGGTTGTGATGCAATCGAGACTTTTCTGGCTTTTCTGTTTCTGGAAGCCGCGGCAAGTGCCGAGATTTTACCGTCAGAAGAGTCATCTGGCAGTTTTTATGCTCACAATGTGAGTGTTGGCTTACCAAAAAGTCAATCAGAAGTTAAGACAGACCCAATTGAGCCAAGCCACCCAAAGATGCCTGCCAATCACTAGGATCGTCAACCGCCTGACGTAGAAAGGCATCAATTTGGGGTTTCATCTGCACAGCCTTATCAAGTTTTGGATTACTCCCCGCCACGTAAGCACCAATATTGATAAGATCTTCCGACTTGCGATATGTTGCAATCCAATCGCGAACCTGCCCTGCCTGCTGACGGTGCTCGGGGCTCACCAGCAGATTCATGACCCGGCTAATAGAAGCGGGTACGTCAATGGCCGGAAAATGATTTTGATCGGCCAGCTCACGACTCAAGACAATGTGACCATCCAACAGTCCGCGCACCGTATCGGCCACCGGTTCATTCATGTCGTCTCCCTCGACCAAGACCGTATAAAGCCCGGTAATAGATCCATTGGCAGACATCCCCGCCCGCTCAACCAGTCGTGGCATAAAGGCAAACATACTCGGGGTATAGCCCCGCATCGCGGGAGGCTCTCCTGTGGCCAGGCCCACTTCACGAAGCGCCATGGCCACCCGAGTCAAAGAGTCCATCATGAGTAGAACATTCTTGCCTTGCTCGCGAAAATATTCGGCAATGGTTGTTGCCACAAGCGCCGCCTTGATTTTTAGCAAAGCAGGCTGCTCCGAGGTTGCCACCACCACCACCGATCGCTGGAGTCCTTCTTCGCCCAAGCTTAAATCAATAAATTCTCGAACTTCGCGCCCCCGCTCTCCAATCAGGGCAATCACGTTCAAATCCGCTTCAGTATTGCGTGCCATCATACCAAGGGTGGTACTTTTACCCACCCCAGAACCTGCAAAAATACCAACCCGTTGGCCTTTGCCAAGCGTCAGCATGGCATCAACAGCGCGAACCCCCACCACCAAAGGGTCTTCAATATCTTTGCGTCTTAAAGGATGCGGTGCAATGGCATGCACGGGGTGACGCTCTGTTGTCGGAATGTCAATGCGATCATCGAGTGGTTGCCCCAGAGCGTCAAGGACGCGCCCCTTGAGCATCGGGCTAACACTGACACGAAACGGCTGGCCGCTGCAGCTCACCCGATTACCTGGGGCAATGGGCAGCATCTCACCTAATGGCATCAGCAATAGACGGCCTTCTTTGAAGCCCACCACTTCACTCATCATACGTTGGGGCTGATTCAGCGCATCTCGGCCAGCCTCAATCCAGCACACATCCCCCAGTTTTGCAAAACCCGGGCCAACCGATTCAATCATCAAGCCGACCACACGCTCGACTCGACCCAGTTCTCGAAAACCAGACATCGTTTGAACCGCTTGCAGCGTCTTGGGGAGTTGATTGACAATAGGAGACATCCTCCTAATTATGGAGGCGTATTGACCTTGAAAGACCCTCCAAATGACGGATTTTCCTCAGCTCACGCAAGCGGCTCTGCTGTCAGAAGCAGGCAAGCCTCTAAGCTTCTCCCTTTGGGTAGATGATTCCCTGATGAAAACCCCCGCCTGGGCCGACCTTCTGAACGTTTTCCATCGGCTGCCAAAAGCGCTCTATGACACGTTAGAGCACTATGGCGTGCTGATGGCCTATGGCTTACCAGCGGCGCCCTTTCAGGGGCAAATTCACCTGCATTTGCTCAACAACAGTGACATTCAAGCGTTAAATCGGGCATATCGCGGCAAGGACGAGGCCACCGATGTGCTGTCGTTTCCGATGTTTGAGCCCAACGAGCTTGCCCATAGCCCCATCTGTCAGCTGCCCACCTCAGAGGCCATTTCACTTGGAGATGTGGTAATTTCCGTGGAATTTGGACTCGATTTAATGGCTGCAGGAAAACCCGTGCACGCGCCAACACTCGATACGGCCACCCCAAAAACAACAGCGCTTGGAGGCCTCAAAGAGAGCCCCCGCCCGCCAAATACGTTACAATGTAACAACTCTGATATCCTTAAAATATCCCCCAATGCACCAAATGTGTTGATTTTACGTTATCTCATAGAGAGGGCTGTTCATGGCAGCCTCCATGTTCTAGGCTATCATCACGAGTCTGACATAGCGTATAATCAAGTTGTCATGCTACAACATTGTGTTTTGAATCAGCTATTTGACACCGCGCATTGAGTCCATTGTTTGACACGCATGTTCTGAGTTTTTTCAAGATCAATTTTTACAAAATTTACCAAATTTACAAAAAGACTGACGCTGCCGTGGTATCACGGCCTAGAAAATAGGTCTTTATGAACGCTTCACCCTCCCCTGACCATTGGTCACAGCGCTTATCCAAAGCCATGGCAACGCCTTCTGAAGGCACTTCTCCCGTTGCCAACCAGAACAACCATACTGATGGCATTAACATACCAGACAGCCTGCCTGCTGCCTATCAGCGTACTTTTCAGAAGGTTGATCAGCATCTGCTGACGCCTGGCAATCGTTTCCAGGCCAGTAGTTTTTGGCATAGCCTGTCTTTTGCCATTGAAGGCTGGGTGTACGCATTTAAGACGCAGCGCAATTTTCGCATTGATGTCTTTATTCTGGCGGCGACCGTCACGATGGGATGCCTCTTTCAGGTGAGCTGGGGCGCCTGGTTGGCGTTGGCCTTTGCCATGGGCTTGTTGCTGTTTGCCGAATGCGCTAACACCGCCGTGGAGCTGCTGGTTGATTTCTGGACCCATGGCGAGTTTGACATTCGCGCCAAGCGCATTAAAGATGTCATGGCAGGTGCCTGCCTTTTAATGGCGGCTACCGTGGGGGTGGTGGAATTGTTGGTGTTTGCACCCAAGTTGTTGGCGCTGGCCGCGGCAGGCTAGGGCTTTTTAACTTTTTTTTGTTTAAAAACGTTTTTAAGGGGCGCCATAAGCTTTTTAACGCTAATAACCCGTCCGCGAGAGGAGACGTTGAAGCGTCAAACTATATAATGCATCTCTGCCATTACGGCACGATACTAGGATTTTGTCGTTGCTAGGGAGTTTATCAAACCAGCGATCTGCCCTGTCCTCTGAGGCATATCGGCCAACTGCCAAAGTATACTTACCCGTCCTTGGATCTCCCACAATGCTTACAGGCTTATTAATTTTAGGAAGACATTCTTCGAGTACCGCTAATGTATTGTTACTTCTAATGAAACTCTTTCCGAAAAAACGCCTCCCCCTTACGTGCGCGCTGAGGATCACATGGCCTAAAATCGTTACATTATTTTACAAATTTTACAAAAACACTGTATAAAACTTAGTCCTGTTTAAAAGCGGGGCTTGTAAACAGGACGGTCTTAGCTACTTTATCTCACTCTTGGGGCTACTTTATCGCTCTGGATCGATCTCAGCTCAGCGCGTTGGCTAGCAGCGTAAAGGCCAGCGCGGGTGTCTGCTTCATCATGCCACCATCGCGCTTGGGGCTTTGGGCATGGGTGCTCAAAAACAAGGCCCGTTTGGCTCGCGTCACGCCCACATAGAACAACCGTGCCTCTTCCGAGACTTTGGCCTGCCTAAACCTTGCTTGATCCA
>JAYKJM010000097.1:0-9883 GCA_035285385.1 Vampirovibrionales bacterium | reverse complement strand
CAATATCGCTTGCCTTGTCACCAATCACAAAGCTGTGATTCAAATCAATGTTGCCAAAATGCTTGCAAGCCTGGACAATCATGGCGGTTTTAGGTTTTCGACAATCGGCATCGAGGGCATAGTCGGCAACAACCCCATTGGGGTGATACGGCGAATACAGCATCAAATCTAGATGCGCCCCAGCTTCAACGTTTAAGAGTTCATTGACACGGGCATTCAGAGCTTGTACGTGCGCTTCATCATAGAAACCACGCGCAACCCCACTTTGATTGGTGGTCAAAACGGCCAAAATACCGGCATCATTGAGCCGCTTAATCGCTTGCGCCGCGCCCGCAATCAAGGCCACATCGGACACGTGACGCAAATACCCACGCTCTTGATTGAGCGTTCCATCGCGATCCAGAAAAACTGCAATGTGAGGTGTCATATCATACATCCTCCTATTTTAGGAGGAAATTCTCAACAAATCAGGCCATAGTAACTAATGCGCATCCAAGCAATGCGCTGAATGTATTATCCATCTCACCAAAAGTGGAGCAATGCAACCATGGGCTCGACACCACCGATTACCTTTGGGGGGCTGTCGTCTAACTTACCCGTCAACGACATCATCACCAAGCTGATGGACGTTGAGCGTCGTCCCATTACCTTGATGCAACAACAAAAGCAGAAACTCTCCGCCGAAAGTGCCCAGTATGATGTCTCGCGAACGCGGCTGGTCACGCTTCAAGGCAGCATTAAAAAACTGGCCGTTTCATCCATTTTAGAAAGCGACCCGTTTCAATCAAAAACCGCCACCAGCAGCGATACCTCTGCCGTTTCGGTGAGCGTGGGTGATAGCGCGACCCCGCAAACAGTCACCCTAAAAGTCAACAGCCTGGCAACCGCCACCAAAGCAACATCTCAAAACCAAATTGGCCGACTGCTAACAGGCAGTAATCTGTTAAGCGATGTCTCCCAGCGAACCATTCGCTCAGGAAACTTTACCGTTTATGTCAATGGCACGGCCAATACCATTGCGGTCAACGATAGCGACACGTTTGATGACGTTCTTGGACGAATTGACGCCATTAGCGGCATTGATAGCGCCACCGTTGATGGCACTGGGAAACTGAATTTAGCCTTTGCCAATGGCACCCAGGTCAAACTGGGCAGCAATGCTGATACCAGCAACTTTTTGAGCGTCGCCTATCTCGATACAGGGGTTGCAACCAGTACCAGCATTACCAGCTCTAACGCCACCAACACGTTGAATCTATCGGCTGATATTTCAGATAACAGTGCGGCTCGATTACAAACTGCCGTGACAGCTGGCAGTACGTTTAAAATCGGGACAGCCAGTTTTGACACGAGCGGCAAGTCAATCATCGATTTGCTCGATGAAATCAATAGCGCGACAGAGGCCAACGTGGTGGCCGTTTATAACACAGCCGCCAACAAACTTGAGCTGACCAACAAAACCACGGGCAGCACCAATATTTACTTGGAAGACACCAGCGGCAATTTCCTGAGCGCTATGGGACTAATTGTAGGCGGCAATAGCACGGCAGGCCAAACACTTGGCTCAAATGCTGATTTTCTGCTCAACGGGGCTCAGTTTTATAGCACATCCAACACGGTAACCGAGTCAGTATCTGGCCTAACGGGGGTTACCCTGAATTTAACTGGCACAAATACAACAGCAGCTACTATTTCGATTGCTCGCAACAATGCCCCTTTAAAAGAATCTGCCAAAAAATTCGTGGATGATTTCAATAAAGTGATTTCATTTATTGACCAGCAAACCGATGCTGAAACCGGGGTCATCCGAAATCGCAGCACACTCGTCAACTTGCGCAACCAGCTAAGGAGCCTTGTGAGCAAAAGCGTCAGTGGTCTTAGTGAATACAACAGCTTACCCTTGGTGGGCATTTCAACAGGCGCTCCCAATGAAAGCACCTCTGGAAGTGCCTCAACCACACTGCAGTTTACAGAAACCACTTTTGACAAAGCCCTTGCCAATAATCGCGAAGAGGTGGAACAATTATTCAAGGGGTCAGGAGGCATTTTCACGCAGTTAAAATCACTGGTCGATGCCGCGCTCTTTGATGACCCAACCGACGTGAAAGATGGGATTTTTGCCGCCAGTGCCTCCAGTATTACTGCCAAGCAGAAAAATCTGGATGATTCGATTAAACGCACAGAAGCCAGATTAACAGCCAAAGAGGCTCAGCTTCGATCCCAGTTTGCAATGATGGACAAGCTCACCTCCCAGTATCAATCGCAAGGGACTGCCATTTCAGGGCTAGCCGCACAATTAAGAGCCAATCGCTAGACACAAACTCGAGTAGCAGGAGGAGGGTGTTAACCCTCTGCGTCTATAGTGGCTCGATATTATCCTTTGACACACATGGCCAGCTGCTGAAAAACGCTTGCCGCAACGGCCTCTGGCGAGAGGCCACTAAGGCTGCGTAAATAAGCCTGAGAACCAATTTTGCCAACAACCTCGGGCATTAAGGCGGCAGCCACCACCGGGGGATGATTTGGGCTGCTGGCCAAAGTTTGGCAGACGACACTGTGAAGCCCGCCTTCTGGCACATGCTCCTCCAGGGTAACAATCACCTGTGTTTTGGTGTTGCTTATAAGAGATCGGATCGCTTGGGCGGGAAATGGCTTTAAAAGGGGCACACTGACCACTTGGGCAAAAACACCTTGCAATGCCAGTCTATCTGCGGCTGAAACAGCAACCTCCAGCATCCCCCCCGTGGAAAGCAACATCACGTCCAATCTGCCCTGATGAGACGAGGGCAAGACAAACGGCTCAGAGAGCGGATGAGTCGGGTCAATGGGTTGGGCATGAATCTGCGGCTCTCCTGCCTTGCCCAGCCTTAAGTAGGCCGGTCCTGAAATCAGAGCCAACTGACGCACAGCCCAATCTGTTTCCAGGGGATCACCAGGAGCCATGACGGTCATACTGGGTAAGGTGCGCAATATAGCCAGCTCTTCCACCGCATGATGGGTGTAGCCATGGCTGCCATAAGCCAAACCACCCCCGACCGCCACAATTTTGATGTTCAAATTATGGTAGCAGACATCATTTCGAATCTGCTCCAGGCAGCGCAAGGTGCCAAAATTACCAATCGAGTAGGTAAAAATCTGGTTTTGTGGATTGGCCAAGGCCAAGCCAGCGGCAACCCCTAACATGTTTTGCTCGGCAACACCCGCGTTGATGTAGCGATCTGGGTAGCGCTCGGCAAAAGGCTCCAGGACACCAAAGCCCAGATCTCCGGTCATCAGCCACAAGTTGGGATGATGTTGTGCCAAGGTCAATAGCGTTTTGACAAACGCGTTACGCATGAGGCTTCTCCAGATGATCCAAAAAGCGCAAGGCCAACGTGAGTTGTTCATCGTTTGGCGGCTTGTAATGCCATAAATTATCATCTTCCATAAAGGGCACGCCTTTGCCCTTTATCGTGTGGGCAATAATAACCGTGGGTTTTTGAGAGCCAACCGCCAGCGCCTCAAACACGCCTAATAACGAGGCATGGTCGTGGCCATCAACCTCCTGAGCATGCCATCCAAAGGCTCGCCACTTGTCAGCAAACGGCTCCAGAGCCATCACATCCTCCACTCGGCCAAAGCTCTGAATCTTGTTGTAATCTACAATGGCAATCAAATTATCCAGACGATGGTGGGAGGCAAACAGTGCGGCTTCCCACGTGGCGCCTTCATCACACTCGCCGTCACTCAAAATCACAAACGATCGCGCATGAGAGTTGTCCCGTTTCAATGCCAAGGAGAGGCCGGTGGCAATGCTGAGGCCATGACCCAGAGCACCGGTTGCCGCCTCCACCCCGGGGACACCATAACTCACGTGACCACCCAATCGGCTGCCATCCTGGCAATAGGTAGATAGCCAACTTTCAGGAAAAAACCCAACCAAAGCCAAGGTGGCATACAAGGCCGCCGCAGCGTGCCCCTTGCTGACAATCACGCGGTCTCGTTCCGGCCAGTCAGGCTGCTCGGGTCGAAAGTGAAGCACACGCGCATACAAAACCGCCAGAATATCCACCATGGATAAGCAGGAGCCCACGTGAGAGGCTTTGGCACGATGAATCGTCGTCAGCGTTTGGCGTCGGATGTCACGCGCCAGCTCAGATGGCGATAACGTCCTTGCCGTCATACTAAAAGCTCGTGCAAAACGTGGCTGGTATAATCGAGCATTTCAGACGTCAAACCAGGATAAACACCTATCCAGAACGTATCGTTCATAATCCGATCGGCTGTGGGCAGTTCGCCAATTTTACGATACTGGACACCCTGATAAGCCGGCTGACGGGTTAAATTGCCCCCAAACAGCAACCGAGTGTGAATGTGGCGATCATTCAGGGCTTTGACCAGTTCGTTTCGGCTCAGTTTGGCTTGAGCGTTAAGGGTCATGGCAAAGCCAAACCAGCTTGGGGTGGCATGAGCGGTTGCTTGGGGCAGCATCAGAACATCCTGCAAGTCAGAGAGGCGTGAGGTCAGTCGGTCAAAATTTTGATTTCGCTTAGTAATAAAATCATCCAGCTTTTCAAGCTGCGAAAGCCCCAAGGCCGCCTGCATGTCTGTCACTTTAAGATTATAGCCGATGTGGCTATAGGTGTATTTATGATCATAACCCTCGGGTAGGCGCCCCAGTTGCCAGCCATAACGCTTGCCGCAGGTGTCATCACAACCGGGTGCACACCAACAGTCGCGACCCCAGTCTCGGAAACTTTCTAACAGTTTTTTGAGCTTCGGTGAATTGGTCAAAACAGCACCCCCTTCTCCCATCGTCATATGATGGGCGGGATAAAAACTGACGGTTGCCACGTCCCCAAACGTCCCGACGTTGTGACCCTCAACACTGGCGCCAACGGCATCGCAACAATCTTCAATCAACCAGAGGTGATATTTGTCACAAAATGCCTTGACCGCGGCCACATCAAAGGGATTACCCAGGGTGTGAGCAATCATGACCGCTTTGGTTTTAGACGATCTGGCGGCTTCCAGTTGGGAAACATCCAGATTGTACGTCGGCAAGGTGGCATCCACAAAGACGGGCACGGCGCCATGCTGAATAATAGGATTGACCGTCGTAGGAAACCCCATGGCACAGGTAATGACCTCATCTGCAGGCTGAATTCGTCGATCGCCAAGGGTAGGACTCGTTAATGCCGCAAATGCCAGCAAATTGGCCGAGGATCCCGAGTTGACCAGCAAGCAATGACGCACATTCATTTTTTGAGCAAACGCCCGCTCAAACCTTGTGGCATAAGGCCCCGCCGTCAACCAGCCATCCAGGGCGCTTTCCACCAGAAGGCTGATATCCGATTCATCCAAAACGCGCCCAGCCACAGGTACCACAGACTGCCCTGCCATAAAGGGTTTTTGGCCTTGCGCGAGACGAGCATACTGAGCCGTTAACGCCAGAATACTGGCTCTTAAGGCCTCCGGAGAGTCCAAGGTTTCCTGCACACGGCAAGCCACCGAAGCTTCTTGAGACAAAAATTCTTGACGCATAACACCACAGCCATCCATACAGCAGGCAGAAACCACCCCTCTATTGTGATGGCAATCATTAAAACCGTCCTCATATACCCAGAGGAGTACCCAAGCTTTGACTCCCGAGCGACACAAAACCATCAGAAGTGGGTTTTATACCATAGACGATTGCTAACTTCACTTTAAAATAAGATCCTGATGAGTCTAAAAAATTATCTACCTGCCAAACCTGCTCGCATTGCCGTTGCCATGAGTGGCGGCGTCGATAGCAGCGTGGTCGCCCTGATGCTGCATCAGCAAGGGTACGACATTATCGGCTTTACCGCCTGGACGCTGAATGGCCCTGGCAGCTGTTGTAATGATGCGCTCGTCAACGCGGGGCGCATCTGTGAAAACCTTGGCGTGCCCTATGACACGGTCGACTTGCGGGCTGAGTTTGCCCATTATGTGATGGATCACTACGCCGCCTCCTATCAGGCGGGTCTGACCCCCAACCCCTGCGTGGAGTGTAACCGTCACGTCAAGTGGGAAGCCTTAGTGGGCTATGCACGCCAGCACCTGGGTGCCGATTATATTGCCACCGGCCACTATGCCCAAATTGTCAAATCCCCCGAGGGAAGAACCCAAATCCACCGCGCGGTGGATACGCGCAAGGATCAAACTTACATGCTGGCGCGTGTGCGACCAGAGGATCTCGAGTACGCCCTGTTTCCACTGGGACACCTCACCAAGCCTGAAGTGGTGAAAATAGCACAAGAGGCGCAACTGCCGAGCGCCTACAGCAAAGAGAGTATGGATGTGTGCTTTGTGCTCGACGGTCAAGCCAATTATCTCAAAGAAACACTGGGCAGCCATCCAGGTCCCATTCTGGACATTGACACGGGCCTTCAAATAGGCACCCACCAGGGGCATTATCTCTTTACCCGTGGGCAACGCAAAGGCGTTCAAGTCGCAGCCGGTCGTCCCGTCTATGTCATCAAAACAGACGCTCTCACCAATACCGTTTGGGTGGGCGATGCCCATCACCTCAGCTCATACACCTTTACTGTAAAAGCCGTTAATTGGCTGGTTCCTCCTGAACACATCCCCACCAGCATCATGCTCAAGATTCGCTATGCCTCAGAGCCGATGCTTGCCACCCTGGCGCCGATGCCTCAGTGTGATGAGAGACATTCTTATCGCGTCAATACGTTGACCCCGGAGGGATTCTCTGGTGTCACGCCGGGACAAATTGCCGTCTTCTATGACAAAAATTTTAGCGAACTCTTGGGAGGCGGCTACATTGAAGCCTTTTTACCCCACGGCGAACTCAACCCGCAGCGGGAGCTTCCTGAATTGGCCTGCGCCACAAAAGCTTAAGCAAAACGCCCATCACGACCACATGGCGGCTATAAGCCCATAAAATTGGGGCCAGAGCCTTCAGCCGTCGGCTTGACACGAAGATTCTCTTCGGGGCATACAATTTCGCACGTGCGACACTGCACACAGTTTTCAAGTGACATGCCGTGCTTGCGCGCTTGACCCAAAACATCCACACGATGGACTTCTGCCGTGCAATCACTCACGCAAGGCACGTCTTTGGCAAGAGCATCGTATTTGGCAATACAGGCCACACACACCGCACTATTGAACTCGTCAATATGGGCATTGCCTTCATGATAATGCGTGTTTGCAAAAAATACGGCATCGGGGCGAGAGTAAAGCGTGGTTTTATCTATCGGGTTTTTACTGCGGCCATTGACAGAAGCATCACCCCCCAAGAACGGACGCACAGGTTTATAGTCGGGCACAATGTGGGTGTGATCTTTCTGATAGTGAATCGGCCCGATATCAAATTTGCCATCCAGCAACGTCTTCAGGCGCAGCGCATCACGCAACGCCGTGAGGGGATTATTGGTCAAGCCAACTTTCAAGAAGCCAAGCCCAGCTCCAAGGCCATCGATACCGTCCAAGACGCTGGGCAGATAGTTTCGAAGCAAACGATGATTTTCACTCCACGCAAAGCGGAAATAGCGCCCCAGCTTAAGATCACGACCTACAAATGAAGCCATCACGTTGCTCTGATAATCTTTCAGAGACTCGGCCGAAAAGCGACCCCGTTTTTGTAGCTCAGCGTGAATGACGTCGGCGGCTTCCATGCCACACTGCATGGCTTTATCAATACCGGCCAGATTTCCAACATCCAGAACGCCTAAGGCATCTCCCAACAGCATGGCGCCATCAGTTGCAAATTGTTTTGGCAGGCTGTAGTAACCACCTTCAGGCAGCAGAGCCGCACCATATTTTAACAATTTACCGCCAGCAATCATTTTTTGAAGCCATGGATGCTTTTTATAATCTTGAAGACGTTGCTGCGGGTTAATATTGGGATTAGGGCTATCCAACGACATGACCAGCCCAATGGTCAGACGGTTATTTTTCATGCCATAAACAAACCCACCGCCAAAGGTGCCATCAACCAAAGGAGCGCCCATGGTGTGCCACACTTTACCCTCAAGGGCTTGCCCCGGTGGTATTTGCCAGACTTCCTTGACGCCCACTGACCACACCTGAGGGTTGTCCCGAAGGTTGAACTTAGCCACCAAATCTTGGGAAATAAAGCCCTTATCCCCAAAGCAGGTGACCTTGGCATAGAGGTTATCGTCATTGGGCGTGCCGGTGGACGCTTCAACCACCTGAACACCCACCACACGGCTGCCATCATATACAATTTTGTGTGCCGCAAAACCCGGATAAAGATCCACAGTCACATTGGGCACGTCAGCCAGTTTTTCCTTGAGATACGAGGCCATCCATGAGACAAACACACTCAAGGTCAGAATCCAGTAGCCTTCTTTTTGAATGCCCTCCGGCTGCAAAAACCTGGGCACAGGCCAAGAATACTTTTCGCCCAAAACCAGAAAATCACTGGAGGTACAGACCCCTTCTGTCGGAATATTGAGCGACTCCCAGTTCGGGAAGAGTTTTTTAATGACATGGGGCTTGGTCACGGCGCCGCTAACGATGTGGCTGCCAAATTCTGCTGATTTTTCAATAATGGCCATCGTGAATTTCTGGCCGCTCTCTTTAGCCAAGTCCACCAATCGATGGGCAAGGGCAAAGTTGGATGGACTGCCGCCCACCAAGAGCACATCATATTCAAGGCGATCACTCATTGGGATAATCCCTCTGTCAAAAAAATCAGACTCATTCCATTATGCTGCAATAAAATTTACGACGAAGCGGACATCATTAGTTTTGCGGCCTCATCGCCAGACGATGGCGGGCGACTACCGCTCAAGGAGACATCTGCAAACGAACTGGGCGCCACGGCAAGCCCCTTCAACTGGCGAATCATTTCAGGCACCACCTGATAGCAATCGCCCACAATGCCATGGTGGGCAAACTTAAAGATGGGCGCATCAGGGTCTTTATCGATAGCGATGATGCAATCCGACTTGCTCATTCCCACCCGATGCTGAATAGCACCGGAAATACCCACGGCAATATAAAGCTTGGGACGGACACTAATGCCAGTTTGACCCACTTGGTGCTTGTATGGGATCCAGCCCAGATCCACCACTTTTCGAGAAGCACCCAGGGCTGAATTTTTAAAGCAACTGGCCAATTCACGCAACATGTCAAAGCCCTCTGCAGAGCCAAGCCCCATGCCACCGGCAACAATCACATCCGCATCGGCCAAACTCATGCCGCTTTGCACTTCACGAAAAATTTCCAGAATCTGAAGCCTTAAATCATCTTCTTTTAAATTAACGAGAATCTCCACAATTTTGCCTTCCCGTTTCGGATCCGGGGAAAGGGGCACCATGACCCCGGGACGCGTTGTGGCCATTTGCGGATTTTTCCATGGCCCCAAAATACGAGCCTTCAAGCTTTCTCCAAAACTGGGACGCACCGCGTACAAGCAATCCGGAAATAGCCCAAGCTTTTCAGGATCCGCGCCGCTACTGTGCTCATAGGGGCCAATATCAAGCTCGGTCGTATCGGCTGTCAAGCCGGTTTCAAAGTGGGCAGCAATGCGCGGCGCCAAATCTCTGCCAGTGGTGGTAGAGCCCAGCAATACTATATGCGGCGGCTGGGGCAACTGCTCCATCAAATCAATAATGACACGGCGATAAGGCAACGTGCGGTAATTGGCCAACTCAGCGTGATCGGCCACATAAACCTTGTCGGCGCCGTGAGCGATTAAATCAGACGCCCGCTCGCCAATGTTATGCCCCAACAAGACCACAGAGAGCACCGCCTGAGGGTTGGCATCCGGCTTCATGGCGTGCAACTTATCCACCAAATCACGCCCTGCACCCAACAACTCATAGACGACAGGCTGGATAATACCGTTGGACTGCTCGGCAATGACCATGACCTCGCCGTAGCCCTT
>JAYKJM010000096.1:0-8044 GCA_035285385.1 Vampirovibrionales bacterium | reverse complement strand
TACAAGAGCTCCCTTTTTTCTTTTATAAATATAAAATGGCGCTCAAAAACAAATGCTTTATAGCGCGCTTGCGTATACTTTTAGTAATGAGCCAGCCTGAGGCTGGTTGCCATCTAAAATAAAGGCTTTCTCAGGTTCTTAAGGTCATCATGGAGTTGAGTTTGTGAGTTTTTCATCAGAGCCTGGCCCATCGTCCGGTTGGGGCTCATCTGTTTCAACAAATTCATTCAACCCAAACACTCCCAGTGCGGAAGGGGCAGGCTCATTATCGCCCTCCAATAACAGTAGCGCTCAACGAATAGAGCTGGGAGAGCTGGATCTGGATACACTTTTACGCTTAGGCGTGGCGCAAGGGGCTTCGGATATTCACTTACGGGTGGGCACGCCGCCCATGCTGCGTAAAGATGGTGATATTTTTTACACCAAACTGCCCCCCGTCTCGTTGGACAGCATGAAAGGCTATTTACAGCGGATGGTGCCCAAGTCCCACATCCCTAAGCTGCAACAGCGCACCGAACACGATTTTAGCTTCAGTATGCCGGGGCTGGCACGATTTCGGGTGAATTTGTTTTATGAAATGAGCCGCCCGGGGATGGTGCTTCGGGTGGTGCCAGAGCGAGTTCCGCAATTAGAAGAACTTGATTTGCCTTCCGTGTTGAGTCGATTTACGACGTTAAACCGGGGGTTGGTCTTGTTTACAGGACCCACAGGAGCCGGCAAAACCACGTCCATGGCATCCATGCTTGAGCATATTAACCGAAGCCATGCCAAGCACATTATCACCCTGGAAGATCCGGTGGAATTTGTTCATAGCAGCCAAAAAAGCACCATTACACAGCGTCAGCTTGGTCTGGATACCGACACCTTCCCCAATGCCATTAAATATGCCTTGCGCCAAGATCCTGACGTGATTTTGCTTGGAGAAATGCGCGATCGCGAAACCATTTTATCGGCGCTTCATGCGGCAGAGACGGGTCATTTGGTGTTTTCAACGCTGCATACCAATGATGCCGTTCAGACCATTAACCGCATCATTAATGCCTTTGAGCCCCATGAGCGCGAGCCCGTCCGACTTCAGTTGGCCAACGTATTGCAAGGAACCGTCTCTCAACGATTGGTCCGTCGTGCCGAGGGCGCTGGCCGCTATGCAATTTTAGAAATTATGTTTGTCACCCCTGCCGTTCGAGATTACATTGAGCGCAGCGAGATTGATGAAATATATGCCCTTCTTAAAAATGGTGAGTTTGAAGGCATGTACAGCCTCAACGTGGCGCTTTATCGGGCTTATCAACAAGGAATTATTAACGATGACGTGGCCTTGAAGGCCTCCGATAACCCGCACGAATTGCATCAAATGTTTCGTGGCGCGTTTCATGGGCAAATCAGCGGCTAAGTTTGACTTTTTGCAAGCCGTTAACAGCCTGATTAACTTGTTACGAACCCGTCGATACTCTCAAAATAGGCTCATCGCAGCGGGTGCGCGCCCCTTGCGGAAGGCCTGCGGGGTACTCGTGCGTAAAACAAGCGCTGCAAGTAGCCTGGTCGGGTTTACTAAAAGCACGCTTCAAATCTTCGGCCGACAAGTACGCCAAACTGTCCACATCCAGCCAGGCCTGAATATCAGCAATGCTCATTTGGTTGGCAATCAACTGCTCGGGCTCAGACATATCAATGCCATAAAAACAGGGATGTTTGACCGGTGGTGAGGACACCCGCAAATGAATTTCAGCCACGCCAGCTTCTTTAAGCAGCTTCACGAGGCGTCGGCTCGTGTTGCCCCGCACAATGGAGTCATCAATGACCACCACGCGCTTGCCAGCCAGAACATCGGTCAGCGGGTTGAGTTTCAGCCTGAGCCCCTGCTGTCGAATGCCCTCACTGGGGTTGATAAATGTGCGACCAACGTATCGGTTTTTAATAAGCCCCTCCACGTAGGGCACACCAGAGGCTTGACTGTAACCCACCGCCGCCACATTGCCAGAATCGGGGACAGGAATGACCATATCAAATTTAGCACTCAGAGGCAGTATCGATGCTGGATGAGCCGCAGCGCCATGCGCCACGGCATTGCCATGGGATGCGTTTAATTTATCCGCTTCAGCCAGCAGCCGCCCAAGCGCTAATCGATAGGTATACACACTCTGCTCACAAAGCATGCTGTCTGGACGTGAGAAATAAATCATTTCAAACACACAGAAAGCTTTTGGGGGCAAAGCCACCAGCGAGGGATCCTGAATGTTAAACGAGTAGGTCTTGCCACCACGGGTAGCCACCCACAACTCGCCTGGCTGAATGTCTCGCAACACCCGAGCACCCACAATATCCAGCGCACAGGTTTCAGAGGCCACCACCCACGTGCCAGCCGCTGGCCCTTCTTCGATGTGCCCCAGGCTTAACGGGCGAATGCCAAAACGATCCCGCGCCGCAATCAGGCAGTCTCCAAGAGCAATAACCAAAGAGAATGCGCCTTCACATTGCGCCAATACCTGACGGACGGCTTCAAAACGACGTTCAGCAAACGGAGTTGGATTGTTCACCTCCGAAAGGCATCGCTCAATGGCCACACCCAGAGCCTGCGTGAGCCAGACACTATCACTTTGATCCGACAAACTGGCCGCATCTTGTTCATCAAAGGGGCCAAAGTGCTCCAGCAGTGCTTCTGGATTAATCAGGTTACCATTGTGCGCAAGTGCCAACGCCCCTAAAGGGGTACGGGCAATGACAGGTTGCGCGTTACCAAATTGCCCATCACCGGCTGTACTGTATCGCGTGTGGCCAATGCCAACCTGTCCAGATAATCGTTTCAGGGTGGCTGGCTGCTGAAACACTTGGCTGACAAGGCCTAAATCTTTATGCAAACGCAGATGATCATGATCAAAGACCGCCATGCCACAGCTTTCTTGGCCTCGATGCTGCAAGGCATATAGCCCGTAATACAACAGTTCTCCCAAAGGAATACTGTCTGCAGATTTAATCTGCGAGGGCGGGGCAAGTACCCCAAAGACACCACATTTGTCATGGCGCGCTTTATCAAGATCCTGCCAAGTATTCATTCTGCAAATCCTAGGGGAAAAGTCACCTGAACTCAAATCAAGCAAATCGTTTAGACGCTCTTAATAAGACGCCATTCAGCGCCAGGTTTCACAACGCAATAGCCGCTATTTTTTATGATCGGTTTTCAAAGCATGGTAACGCTGAAACTCGGCGTTGCAAAAATGACCAGAACGCATCACTGCACTCTGGCCATTTCAATAGAAATCGTCGGCTTAACCGAGTTGTTGCTTCAATCGGGACACCAAATCAAACGACCGTTTGTAGGAGGGATTGGCTTGAGTCTTTGGCAGAACATCGGCGTAAGGTTTCACCCACTCCAGAATGGTCTTGACACTAACGCCAAAGGTTTCACCAATACGCTCAGCGCTGACACCCAAACCGCACAAACAAGCCGCCACAAAACGCTTCAGCTCAACAGGCTCTACCGCCAAAAACTGAGACCACGCAGCCGGCTGAATGCTAGCACTAACCATTTTGGGATTGCCCATGCTGGGTGCCGTGGCGGTTGATTTTGCAACCATGCTGTTAGAGCCTGATGAAATGGCGATGGGCTTGGCGCTGATCGGTTTTTTTGCGGGAGCCTTCGACACGCTGGCACGAGGTGCTGGCTTTTTAGCCGCACTGGTGGTTTTTTTAACCAGCTTTTTTTCGGCCACTTTTTTAGTAATGGGCGTCACTTTTGAATTCGTCGCCAGCGCCGGTTTTTTTGCAGCCGGAGATTTTTTTGCCACTACTGGTTTTTGGGCAATAACCGGTTTTTTAGCCACTGGTTTTTTTGCCGCTACTGGTTTCTGGGCAATAGCTGGCTTTTTAACAACGATTTTTTTGGCAGCCGATTTTTGAGCCACTGGCTTTTGGGCAATAGCCGGTTTTTTTGCGATTGGTTTTTTAGCCACTGGTTTTTTGGCTGCTGGTTTGGCCAAAGGCGCAATAGGCTTGCTTGCAGAGGTGGATTTTTTGACCACTTTCAAGGCAGGCTTGGCGGCGGTCACTTTTTTGGTAGCGGCTTTGGACGCCGTACTTTTTACGGCGGCAATTTTATTGGCTACAGCTTTTTTGGCAACAGCTTTTTTAGCCGCAGGTTTTACAGCCGGCTTTAAAGAAGATTTTGAAGCCGATGTCGTCGTTTTTTTAGCGACGACTTTTTTAGCTGCAGGTTTTTTGGGGGCAGGCTTTTTAGCAGATGAAGGGGATGCCATGAGGAAACCTCTCTCTCTCTCCGAACGTGAATGTCCGAACGTATAAATGATGCAACAACTTGAACTCAAATGTTTTTAGAGGAACGACAGATGATATACACTATTTAATCAAGATGTTTGAATTTGACAAGGGGGTCTTTCGTTTTATCTATCAACAGGAGGGGTGTCTTGAGATGGAGTGAACGCTTACCCCACTCGAGATCCGTCTGAATTAACTCGGCAGAGCTAGGTAAAATCCAGCCAGAAGGCCCCCCATTGAGGGCTAATAATAAGGGTTTAGTGCTTTCAGCCGATCGAAACCTTGCCATGGCTAACATCTGTTGTGTCACACCTGAATGCATATGGAACCACCCCGCATTGGCCAAGACGATCAGGGCATCAATTTTTTCAGAATCATTATTTGGCAGTAAGCTGGGCGACATAAGTTCGGCACACATTAAGCCGGCAAATCGGAATGTTCTGATATTATTGCTGAACGCCGCTATTTTTAAGGGGGATGGGTGTGCTGGCCCTTGGGCATAACTGCTGGGCAATGGCGGCAATGATAACCCCACGGCGCCAAGCCCCCGTTCAACGGCAATGAGCCAGGACGGAAATGTTTCTCCAAAAGCAACCAGCTGACGTTTGTGGTAACTCTGCAGCGATCCATTGGGCGAAATCATCAGGATACTGTTATACGTGTGGCCATTTTGAGACGTCGAAGCACCGGTCACGATGGTGTGATGCGTGCGCTGACTTATTATTTTTAACGCTGCAAGTTTAGAGTGAGCAGCAGGGGTGTCATCTAGGGGTGCCGTTTCCCACAGTAAACCTTCTTCAGGAAACACCCAAACAGTAGGCTGTGTTGACTTTAAATGTCGCAACGCACTCAGCAGTGGGTGCCAAAAATCTTGGCGCTTAGCCTGAACAGGATCTGGCCTCATGTGAGCAGGAGGCATGGCGCCGCTGACGGTAATAACAGGAGGGAGCCCTAGTGGTATTGGACGAGTAGACGGCGACCATGGCAGGAGCGCCAGCAGCCCAGCAATGGCATAACACCCCACAACGGGGAGGCGTTGATGCGGCCTGAGGAATAATTTGGCCACAAGCATTTGCGTCATGGTCAGCAGCACACTGAGCGCCATAAAACCATGGCCTTGGGTGATGGCTTGCAAGGGCGACAGGAGTTTTAAAATTATGGGGATTTCTGAAAACGCATAGGCCAATCTGACCCACGGAAAGCCAGCTGGGCTGAGGGTTGCCAAGGCCAATAGAGCTTCCAAGCCAAAAGCACCCAAGATAGTCCAAATAATAAACGTGGGTTTATGCAGAACGAATTTTTTTTGCAAAAAGACCAGCCAAAAGCCCCATAATCCAAAAATGATGCCACCGGTTATGGTGGGCAGCCCCCATGCCAACAGCGCAATGATGACGCTGGTGAGGGCTGGCACCCCCAACCAATCAAGCGGATGAAGTGCTAGCAACCAGTTGAGCCAGCCGCCATAGGCGATAACCCCCATTAGCCCACCCATTAAAAACGCTTGACGCAGAGAGCATTTGCCCTGCAGGATGGTGCTTAAAAACGGAATCAAGGCCCAGCAGGCACAGACAACCGAAAACCATTTTGGAAATTGAAAATTACCCGCAGCCGCCAATGCAAACAACACGCCACTGAGGGTCGCCCAAAGCCATGGCAGGCTCATTTGGAAGTTGGCCTTATTGATGAGATGATGCCCTGCTGCAAATGAGGCGATTCTTCTTTTCGATGGACGCCAAGCCCTAACTGAAATAATCGCAGCGCGTGCCAGTGAATGAGTCCAATAATTTGCCAGGCCAAAAAAGGAAACTCTTTCGTGAGGCGTTTAAAACTGTTGGGCTCCAGAGGTTCGCAGCAACCATGCATTCGGCTAATCAGTATTTTTTGATAGCGATTGCCATCGGCTTTTTGAAGCCTCGCGCAATCGGGTTCTATGACGCGCTCGGTGTCAATTTTAAAATCCAGGCCATGGGGTGTGAATTGCAAATTAAAATGGAATGCATCTTGAAGTTCGGAATACGGGGAAACGTAAAACAATTTTGGATGCATGGCTTCAAAGGTATTGTTGTCAGATTTTGCAATAGGGTAAAGCTTGCGCTCGTAAAAAGTATTCTCGACCTGGGCTAGCATAAACTGCGGCTGAGCATCACGATTGCAAAAAACAAAAAAACTGACAGGGTTAAAGACATAACCTAAAAAACGAACCTGCCCAATAAAAAAAATCGGATCCTCGGGCAAAGCCTCATAGCCTGACTCTTTGGCGGCTTGACGCACGTTTGGCAACAGTGTCGATGCTTGACTGGCCAGATGATCACGCTCATCAAAGCAGTAGAGACTTCGTCGATTCACTCCAAACCAGGCAATGTCATGATCAAGTTCAGAGAGCGTGTTTAAATTCAGGCAAACAAAAAAAACCTGATGCTGAAATCCGTAGCGCTTGGGATGCAACCGCTGATGCATCACCTGGGCGCGATAAATACTATTTTGAAGCATAGTGGCCAAGATGGTGCATTAAACTTTCTGCCGCATGTAAACCAGCCGTAAACGCATCTTCGTGAAATCCGTACTTAAAGTAGCTCCCACAGAAATAGACCGTTTGACGAGGCTCCTGACGATTGATCTTCGGCAAATGAGCTTGCGCTTCAATGGCTGGCACCGTAAAAATCGGGTGCGTAAATGAAAGGGTTTTGAGGCGTTTGGCCGCATCAATTAAATGACCGCCATTAATCGACACAAAAATAGGCGTTTTGCTCTTGAGCGATTGTAAGTGACTCACCCAGTAATGGGTGGATGATGTTTGGCACTCAGAGGCTTTCATATCATCATCAGCATCCAGACGATAATTCCAAGAAGCCCAGCAAAATTTTCGCCTCGGCATCACGGAAGCATCTGTATGTAAAATGGCTTCGTTGGCTTCGTATTTAAAAGCAGACAAAAGGCGGGTCTCAAGCTCAGTTGGATTGTCAAGCATTGCAAGGGCTTGATCGGCATGGGTTGCAAGGATGGCATGATCAAAGACATGTTGTTCCCCATTGGCCAATGTAAGCAGACAACCCGAAATGGTTCGAGAAATTTTACGAACCGGTGTTCTGGTGAGCCAATGGGTCTTTTCCCCCAGATGACCCCTCAAAGCCTCAATATACTGACGAGCCCCTCCACGAATGGTATACCACTGATAATGGTCATTAATGCCTAAAAAACCGTGGTTAAAGAAAAATCGCATTAACGTGCGTACCGGAAAATTCAAGATGTCTTTTGGAGACATGGACCAGATGGCCGCGCTAATGGGCAATAAAAACAGCGTTAAAAAATCATCTCCAAACCCCTGCTGTTGAACGTACTCGCCCACGGTCAAATGATCACAATCAGAGGAACTATTCTCTGCTTTTGCACCTTCTACTTTGGCCTGCTGATTAAAACGATTGAGCGCCATCAGCATGCGCCAAAAACGAATATTAAAGAGATTTCGAACTTGGGAAAAAATTTTGAAAAGCCCTGCGCCATTCCACTCCAGACTGCTTCCTAAGACTTTTAAACCACGATGTTGAAGGCTAAAAGACATATCGGCTTTTTGATAGGGAATTTTCAGAGCTTCCAAAAACGTCAGCAAGTTGGGATACGTTTTTTTATTGAACACCATAAACCCGGTATCAATGGCCAGTGTGCGGCCAGAAGCATCCTGAATATCCACGGTGCAGGTATGGCCGCCGAGGGTCTCATGCTGCTCCAGAATGGTGAGTGCTACCTTATCACCCAACGCTTGATGCAAGCGATA
>JAYKJM010000095.1:0-9188 GCA_035285385.1 Vampirovibrionales bacterium | reverse complement strand
TCCTTGAAAGCATTACAAACTAAGATCTCAAACGGAGCGGGGATTTTAGGACACAACCGTGACAGCCGTGCGGCCAAGTTTTGCTTAGTCTTCCTGTCTGTCACCACGTTTGTTATGTGCTCAAGTGGCTTCCTCTAAACGCGGGAGATAAAAATCTAACAGCTTTGTAACAAAATCATCCTCATGGTCGATTTCATGGCACATTTGAAGCTTCAGCAGGGTTAACGCTTTGTGAGGGTTTGAATTGCCAAAACCCTATTTCTCACGTTTTCAGGAGTTCCAGGTTTATGGTTGTTTCTATATCGCCTTCGTTTGGACAAGCCACTCAAGCGGTTCATTTTTCAGCAGCAACTCCGCCTGTAGTTTCTGCTGCCCGATTTGGCAACACTCAGCCAGCCCCCAAAACCCAAGCCAACAGCGCTGCCGTCGGGCAAATACTGCAACCGATTTTCAATGCCTGCAAACAGGGCTTGCGTGAAGTAACGCAAAATTTAGGCAATACAGCATTATGGACGGCAAGCATGTTTATTTTGGGCTTTGTGCCTTTTCTGCACTTTTTTTTACTACCGGCTGCTGTCACCTTTCCAGTGTTGGCAACAATGGACTTTTTAAAGGGATTTGTGACGTCTCTGGCGAAGGAGCCCCTCCTGAAAACCACGGCGCAACAGGTTGGCAGGCAAGCCCAGTCTTTTGGCAAGCAGGCTCAAGCCGCTTGGCAAGCAGCCAATACACCGGCCGCTAACACACCAAATGATACGTCCACCCAAAAATCATAGCCTCGCTTGCGCCGCATCCGGCTGATTTTGAAAACCCCTATCGCTGGATTTTATTCGTGGTTCAATCTAAAGCATATGACTCTTGATGTTTCAGCTTTGCCGGTCGTGGTGGGTATTACGGGTGCCTCTGGTAGCATTCTGGCCTTGACCCTTATCAAAACCCTACTAGCGCAGGGGGTGTCTGTTGAGCTGGTGACCACGGAAAAATCCCTGCCCGTCATTTTGCAAGAAGAAGGCCTTAAAATTGTGGGAGCCAACGCCACACAGAAACGCGATGCCATCTTGAGCTTTATGACCCAGCGCCTGGGCCTGCCTGCGGTTGAGCCCTCCTTGTTGCGTGTTTTTGGAAACCAAGAGCTCGATGCCCCGCCCTCAAGTGGTACTCATCTGACACGAGGCATGGTGGTTATTCCCTGCTCGATGGGCACATTAGGAAAAATCGCCCACGGCATTGGTGATAATCTGGTTTGTCGCGCGGCAGATGTGACCATCAAAGAAGCACGCAAGCTCATTCTAGTGCCTCGCGAGGCACCCTTGAGCGCCCTGCATCTGGAAAACATGCTGAAATTGTCGCGCTTGGGTGTGATTCAATTGCCCCCAATGCTCACGTTCTATTTGCCGCAATATCTGACCATGGAAGGGCAAATCAACGTAACAGTAGGCAAAACCCTGGATCATCTTGGCATTGGTCATCATTTATATCAGCGCTGGGGGGATGCTGCCTGAAATTTTTCAAGGTCGGCCATCCTCGCGTGAGAGCGCGCAAACGAAAGTTTTTTGTTGTCGTATTTCAACATGCCCTTGACTTCATCTGAGCTTCAGGCCATTGGCCGCACGTTGCGCCTCAAAAAGCGATTTGATCAGAACTTTTTAGTGGACGCTCAAATCATTGCTAAAATTGTAGAGGCCGTTGAGCGCTTTCAAGCCGCCAACCCCAAGCTCGCGTTGATTGAAGTAGGCCCAGGTGCTGGCTTTTTAACGCAAGCCCTGCTTGAAATTATCCCGCCCCAGGCCTCTGCGCTGTGTGCCATTGAGCTGGAGCGCGCCATGGTAGCTTATTTGCAAGAGCAATTTGCTCATCATCCTAAATTAACTCTGCAACCTGGGGATGTTCTAAGCTATGACTTCAGCCAAATAACCGCAGAACGCTTTCAAATAGTTGGGAATTTACCTTACAGTGTGGCCACACCCTTAATTTTTAAACTTGTGGGAGAACTAAGCCAAATGGCGCCGCCCTTAGGCGAGCGACTCCTGCAGATGACCGTCATGGTTCAAAAAGAAGTTGGCGAGCGCATGATGGCGCAAGCCTCGGGGAAGGCCAATGGCCAAAAATCCCTTAAAGCCTGTGCCCCCCTTTCTTTGGCCTGCCAGCGAGCTTTTGAAGTCACACCCTTGGTAAAGGTGCCACCCAGGGCTTTTATACCGCCGCCAAAAGTGGATTCTCTGGTCGTGACGCTGAGGCTTAAACCAAAAGATCAATGGCAATACCCCAAAGACGCGATCCGGTTTTCGCGGCTGGTCAAGGCAGGGTTTCAGCAGCGACGTAAAACCCTGGTCAATGCCTTGGCTCATGGTGGTGGTACAACCCCGCAAGCTGTCCAACACACCCTGCAATTACTGGATCTTCCGGCCGATGTGCGCGCCGAAGCCCTGAGCCTCTCACAGTGGATTGCACTGTCAGATGCTATGTCTGGCTGAGTGGTGTCCTTGTTCGACTTTTAAAAATTGACCCTCATGAAACCGTCCTTTGAACTTGAAACCTCCTGTCCGGCCAAGCTGAACCTCTTTCTAAAAGTGGGTTATCGCCGTGATGATGGCTACCACGCTGTTGATACCATCATGACCACCCTGGCGTTGTCAGATACCCTGATAATCCGAGCGCAATCTGACGATTCAGCTTGTTTTCGCTTGCGTTGTCTAAACGAAGCGGGTCAGCCCATCTTGGAGGCATTGCCGCTTGAGCAGAATCTGGTGACGCGCGCTTTTCGACAGATGTATCCGTATTTGCCACCAGAGATTCAGGCCATGCGGTTTGATGTGACCCTCATTAAGCGCATTGCGGTGCAAGCGGGTCTGGGCGGCGGCAGTAGCAATGCCGCCTCGATGGTGCTGGCTTTAAATAAATGGGCAGGCTTGCCCGATTCGGCGCTATTGGCCATCGGCCAACGCTTGGGAGCCGATGTGGTATTTTTCCTGCTGTGTGGCGTGCATCATCAAGCTGTTTTGAACTTGACAGGACGAGGCGATGTTTTGGCTGAAAAGCAGCCATCTGCGAATTTTGCGACCAAAATGTCGAAAAAAATGCCAGAAATAGTGATTATCAAGCCTCACGATGTGGGCGTCTCTACAAAAGAGGCTTATTGCTGGTTGAATGCGCTCAAAAATGATCTAAAGAGTGAGGTCTGCCACCGTGGTTCAAGTCAAGAACTTCTGCAAGCCATGGCGCATCAGGAAGATGTTTCTCAATGGCCAGTTTATAATGACTTTGAGCCAGTGATGCAGCGCTACGTAGCTGCTGTTTATGAGGTCATGAGCAGCCTGAAGGAACTTGGCGCCCCGCTTGTACTACTTTGTGGCAGTGGCGCGGCTGTAGCCGGATTTTTCCACAATGAGGCGCTCATCAGAGAAAAATTGGCCGCGCGTTTTCCTGCTAATCGGTTTACCGTCATTTGGACAAGGATGAGCACATGAGAGAGCCTTCAAAGCCGCTGCTGCCAACGCCTTTTCAATTTTGGTTTATTGCAAATCACCCCGTTGAGGTTGTCGATAACCAGATTATCGTTGAGGATCGCGGTGTCATTCATCACTGGGGTCGCGTGAAACGACTCAAGCCAAAAGAAACCGGCGCTGTTGTGCTCCCTCAAGGCGCATTTCATGCTGTTATTAAGGCTAGCACGCCCAAAGCGCTCATACTGGATTTGGCAGAGCCCCTTGCTGCTGCGCTATGTGCGCCCGCGGTTACCCTGTTTTCGGCCCTTCTCAAACCCGATGCCTGGGAAAGCCTGCTTCAGAAATGCACAGAGCTTGGCGTCAATGCAATCCAGCCCATCATCAGTGATCACACCATCGCCAAATGGCCGGATGCTGACAAAAAACGGGATCGCTGGCAAAAAATTATTCATTTAGCGGCTGAACAGAGTGAGCAACGACAGTTGCCTGTGCTTCATCCCCCGTGTACTTTTAAGGACGCCTTGAGCCTCCTGGACAATACCACAGCCTTTATTGCCCTGGAGCATGCTCACTCTTCAAGCCTCATTGAGGCCATGTCATCGCAATCGGCTAAGCAGTATTCTATTTTCATTGGCCCTGAGGGGGGGTGGTCAGCTGCCGAAGTGGACGATTGCCTGCAAAAAGGTTTAATACCCGTAACACTTGGTCCAGGCCTTTTAAAGGCCGATACGGCAGCGGTTTTAGCCGTTGGCATTCTTAAACAGGGCAAATAGCGCCTTTTTTGGATAAGATCACGAGCCTAACCTCAAACTGTTATGCATGCCAAACGTATCAGCGTGTCAAAAGCTTAAAGGGCACTATGGCCTCTTATTACTTGGCACCACCTACAGAACAGAAAAAATGGAAGCATTCAAATGCCCCTTCTCGAGACTCCCAACCTTGCCTATGACCAACGCATGGCGCGCTTGAACCCAGAGCAGCGATGTGCCGTTGAAGCCCCTATTGAAGGCCTGCTTCAGATTGTAGCCGGTGCTGGCACCGGTAAAACTGAAGTCATGGCGGCTCGTATTGCCCGAATCGCGCAGACGCTTTCTCAGCGTGGGGAGCCTCGACCCTTGCAGCGCATTCTGGCAATGTCGTTTACGCATAAAGCTTCTCGTGAGCTCTTAGAGCGGGTTCAGCGTTATCTGCCAGATACCCCTTCAAGATTGACTCCCCAAGAGGCATCTTACGACGACTCAAATCCCCCCTGGATTACGACCATTCACGGCGCTTGCATCCGACTCCTAAAGGAACAGCCTGAGGCTCTGCTGAGAGCGCAAACCGGGCTTTCAAAAAACTTCAAGGTCATTGGGGATCTCGAGCAAAGTCAACTGTTTGAACAGCTGATCGAGCACATGAGCAATGACACGTATGACGATATCACCAGCGCCTTGCACGCAGTAGATTTAAGCGGGTTAATTGACTCGAAAATGCTCACTTTACAAAAACTTCAAGCCTTACCCACAGATAATCTTGAAGCGCTGCTTGAAATTTTGCCAGCCGTTGTCAAGCGCATCAAATCTGCAGGGCTATCCCCCAAACATTTTTTTAAAATCGCTAAACAACAGGCCGTAGCGCTTGATGAGGTTTTGGCAGGATTACCCGTCACACACCCTCATGATGGCTCTGCGCTAGCTTCACCTGAAAACCTATGTGCTGCCTGGGCTTTGAAGTTAAAGCCATGGGGGGATCCGCGCTGGGTTGCAGCTTGTCAGGATCCTTATCTGGATAAGGCATTTTATAAAGAGCACATAAAACCACTGCTAGAGAGCAAGCTGTATGTCGCCTATGATCGCAAACAAAAAGCCTATTTACCTGTTGCGCCAGAGGCTCATGATACACTTCAGATTCAGCAGGCGATTGAGAGGATTTCCTCTGCCGAGCTTCAGATGATTCATTTGGTGGCGGCGTTTTACGCACGCTATCAAACGGCTCTCAAGGAGCAAAATATTGCCGATTACGATGACCTAATTCTGCACGCCAAAAGCCTGCTTGAACAACATCCAGATATTCAACAGCGCTATCAGCGACAGTTTCAGGCCGTGTTGGTCGATGAATTTCAGGATACTAACAATGCCCAGCTGACGCTTCTGCGGCTGTTGATTCAGGCTGAGCGTCCAAATCTGACCGTGGTTGGGGATACCAAGCAGTCGATTTATGGCTTTCGGTTTGCGCAAGCCGAAAATTTATCACTCATTACAGACGGTATCGCACCAGAGCATCTTTATCAGATGGCGTTGACAACCAATTATCGCTCTGAGAGCAGCATTCTTGAAACAGCAAACCGCTTGGCGGTATCGATTTCGCCAAAAGATAACCCGCTAACAACAGGGGCTGTTTTTCAAGATCTGGGAAATCCTGACTATCCCCGCGTGCAGTTTGAAGTCGTTTACCCAGACAGCAATGAGCTGGTGGCAACACCAGAGGCTGATATCTCAGAGTTTCAGCGCGATTCAGAAGACAGTGCATCAATTGACGCACTTAGAGCCATTGAAATCCAGCGCATTGTGACTCTTGTTCAACACTGGCAGGCGAGCGGATTATTTCAGCCCTCTGAAATTGCCATTTTGACGCGCTCCAGAAGTAAAGTTAGCGCCATTACCCGAGCGCTTGAGGCGGCAGGGATTGCGGTGAGTTTGCAGGCTGAGTCTGGATTTTTTCAGCGCCCGTCCGTCAAGCGTTGGGTCGCGGTTTTGCGCTTAATACACTCCCCTCATGATGATTTAGGCATGATTGGGTTACTTCAAACCCGATTAAATGCACGCCAGCTTATGAAAATTGCCCGCAACGTACCACGCAATACCTCCTGGTTCTCTGCGCTCTCGAGTGGGGAAGGCATTCCGGATGATTTTTCGCAACCCCTTAAAAGGGCGTTGGCTTGTGTGTGTGAACTTGTTGCGCAATCGACGTTTTTACCCATAAGTGAGCAAGGCGTCAGCCCCAATGCCGTCCTCAATGCATATAAAACGTTCATGAGCCCTCTAGGGCTGTGGCCATTGCCGTCGCCACCCCAAGGCGACGGGCAGGAGAGGCTTGGTACTGATTCCGGTCAACCTGCGCCAAACCATGACCCTGAGTCAGAGACGCGTTTGTGGCGCACCTGGCAAACGCTGCTCAAAACCCTGACTCAGACCCCTACCGTGCAAAAGGCCAAAAAATCTGCCCAGGTGTGGGCGGCGCTGCTAGCGTTTGTGGAACGTCTGCAAGCGGATCCAAACGCTCGGTTACCGCAACCCGGTGATGAGGCTTACCCGCAGAGTCAAGAAGATGAACAGAGCAAAGAAATACCGGCAAAACCATCAGGCGTTCAGGTGATGACGGCGTTTTCAGCCAAAGGGCTAGAATTTCCAGCCGTCATCGTGGCCTGGGTAGAGTCCAAGCAAGGCGGCGGCCGACATGACCATACCTTGCTGCAATACGATCCCTGTCTTGGCGAATTCCCCGTGGATAAGCCGGTTAAAGACTTAAAAAACACGATGCATCCTGGCTATGGACTAATATTGGGAGCCTTGCCAGAGGGATATCCCAAAGTCGTCAAAAGTGGTCTGCATCGCGTTGCCTGGAAAAAGCCGCGCGCTCAGGCTGAACGGGATCGTCTTTTTTATGTTGCCTTGACGCGAGCAAAGGCTTGCCTTTATGTGTTGGGTCCCGAACACGATGAGACCTTCATGACATGTGGCCTTACTAGAGCAAACGCTCTGCCCAAAAAAGGTTCCAAGATTCAAGAGACCGTGGAGACCGCCACATCGATTAGGTAAGGGGCATTGGCTTCAAAAGCCCGTTTAAGAGCCGTCTTCAGAGCTTGCGCGGTTGTTACACGCTCGGCGCAAACGCCAAATCCTTTCGCCAAAGAAACAAAATCCACCGGTGGATCGCTCATGGCAAGGTGTTCCACGGGTTTCTCAGACTCCCCAATGCGCTTCCAGTATTCATCCAGATTTTTCTTCAGGATGTGGTAGGTTTGATTGTTGACAATCACCCATACGATGGGTAATTTTTCGTGAGCTGCCGTCCAAAGTGCCTGACACGTATACAATGAGGCGCCATCACCACTGACGCAAAGCACAGGCTTGTCTGGCATGGCTAACTTCAAGCCAATAGCACCCGGAAGCCCGACACCCAAACAGCCTCCTCGGGCCATAAAATAGGTTCGATAGTCTCCATTGGCGTCAGGTGTTGGTTGTAAATAGTGCAAAAGGGTGTAAATAGCAGAAATCGATTCGTCATAAATCACAACATCCTCTGGCAAAGCTCGACACAGAGTTGCCATGGCCTCAGACGGCGCCATAACCTCAGCCCCTCGTTGCGCGTCAAACTTGGTAGATACCGCCTTATGATCGGCACGTTTTTTGCTAATCCAGTAATCGGCGTTTCGTTTTGCCTTGTGATTAAAGCCCGGGTTATTGAGTGCACGCATTTCAACCGCCTGACACAAAGCAGACAACGTCAGCTTGGGGTCGGCATGCACAGCAATATCTGCCGGAAAATTCTTGCCCAACTCCCAGTCGTTTAGGTTGACCTGCATCAGGGTGGTATTGGGTTGAAAATACGGCTGATGCGTCGGAAAAAGCTCTACAAACAACGAGGCGCCAACCGCCAAAATCGCATCTGATTGATGGGTAATGGTCACGGTTTGATCGGCATAAATAAAACTTGTGAGCCCCATAAACAGAGGGTCTTTAAAATCTGCGTTCAGGTTGGCAAAATCACATCCGTAGACTGGCGCCCCCAACAAATGAGAGAGTCGATGCACATCCGATTGCGCATGGGTCAGCGAGACCTGATCCCCCACCAGCAGCATCGGACGCTCAGCCGACATCAACCGCTCAGCCATATCGGCAATAGTTTCTGGGCTTGGCGCCACGCGCCAATCAACCAGCGTAGACGGCTTTACGTCATCAATGACATCTGCATCCAGCACATTCATGGGAATGGCTAAAAATACTGGCCCCTGAGGGGGCGTCATGGCAATTTTGATAGCTCGTCGCATGTTTCGAAGCAGCTGGCTTGGATGACTGACGCGATCGGCCCATTTGGTAACCGGTTTTGCCATCTCAATGGTGTTACCCCCTAAAAAACCATAAAAATCAAGCAAATCAGCATACGTTTCACCGGCATACATTACCAACGGCGTGTGACACTGCTTGGCCTGATATAAAATCCCCATGGCATTGCCAAGACCGACGCTGGCATGCACCTGAACAAAGGCAGGCCTCTGGGTGGCTCTTGCATAAGCGTCTGCCATGGCCGTAACGGCAGCCTCCTGAAGCCCCATGATGTATCGGATTTGAGGATACTTGCCAAGCGTTTCAATGACTGCCTCTTCTACCGTGCCAGGATTTCCAAACATCAAGCGGATATCATCGGCCATCAGCTGCTGAAAAAACGCATCTTTCCCCTTGATCAAACGGCGCTCCTGAAGTCCTTGCCCAAACAATGTTAAAGAATCCTCAGGCGCATCAGATACCAATTTAGGGGTCATAAAACAAAACCATCCTTGGTCACGACTAAAAATGACAAATAATTCCCAGCGAGGCCAGTTTTTTTCTACCCGTATCAAAACCAAGTCGATGCAGTGGCTGCCAGTTATTTCAAGTCATACCAGAAGTCTCTCTAATAATCAAAACGTATGATTTCTGGCATTTTTTTCGAGGCTCAAGCTGAGCAGAGCAATTTCCTTTAATTAAATGTTTTTATTAT
>JAYKJM010000094.1:0-6088 GCA_035285385.1 Vampirovibrionales bacterium | reverse complement strand
TTGGTGTTGTCACTACTGCTGGGTTGAACATCCAAGGGGTCAAATTTTGTCATATAATCCTCTGGTAATCAAATTTGATAATCGTGCTTTTGTTGGCCTGTATTTTAACATGAGGTCTGCTGATAATGGCGGCTTTACTCTCAAACGGTATCGCGCAACCGGAATTATCCAATTTGGCGTGGCAAACACTTGAAAATCCGAAGCATCCGCTTGCGCCAATTGCCGAAAAAGTCTTACAAGGCCATCGACTAAGCCTTGAAGAGGGTTTGGCGCTCTATGACAGCCCAGATCTGCTCTATGTTGGCCTTTTGGCCGATTTTGCCCGTCGTCGCCGGTTTTCACCAACAGCAGAGCATCCTGAACAGGATCGCTATGTGTACTGGGTGCACAATATTCACATCAACCCGACCAACATTTGTGAGGATACCTGCAAGTTCTGTGCGTTCAAAAAAGGCCCAAAATCCCCGCATGCTTATAAAATGGCAGTCGAAGACGCACTGAATTCGGTCAGAAATTATCCAGGATACGAAGCCCTTACCGAAGTCCATATCGTGGGGGGGCATTATCGTGAGATGGATTTGAATTATCACGTGGAACTATTCAAAGCCCTGAAGCGAGAGTTTCCAAAAATGGGAATTAAAGGCCTCACAGCGGCTGAGATGGATTATATTGCCAAAATTGAAGGCATTTCGGTTGAAAATGTTTTGAAAACACTCAAGGAGGCAGGGCTAGATGCTTTGCCCGGCGGCGGTGCAGAAGTTTTTTCAGAGCGCGTCAGAGCCCAAGTATGCCCCGACAAGATTAGTGGCGATCGCTGGCTTGACATTCACGGTATGGCTCACGGGTTAGGATTATCCAGTAACGCCACCATGCTTGCAGGCCTTGGTGAAACCGCTCAAGAGCGCGTCGAACATATGGTGCGCTTGCGTCAGCAGCAAGATGTTTCTGGCGGGTTTATGAGTTTTATTCCGCTCAATTGTTTTTACGAAAACACTAAAATTGATCCAAGCCATGCCCTCACCGGTGTTGAAAACCTTAAGAATTTTGCTGTAGCGCGCTTGATGCTTGATAACATTGCTCATATCAAGTCATTCTGGATTCATATTGGGGAAAAAATGAGCCAAATTGGTTTGTATTTTGGCGTGGATGATGTCGATGGCACCGTGATCCAGGAAAAAATTGCGCACGCCGCCGGAACGCAAAGCAGTGAGCATTTGACCCGCAGCGATCTTGAACAACTCATCCGAAACGCGGGACGCGTGCCCGTTCAGCGCGACCTCTTTTATAACCTACTCTAGAGCCGTTTAACTGCCTTGATATAATGTGTAGTGCTTGTCAGCAGGCCGCTTACCATTGTAACGTACGTTAATACGGTTGAAGCCATCCAAGAATGATGTTGTTATTTTTGAGATAGAGGTGCACTTTAAGCGATTACAGTGCAAGCGAGACGGGCAGGTTACACGTTATGAGTCATTTTCCACACGAGTCATCGTCAGTGTCTGAAAAATCGTCACCGAAAGCGCCAAAACCACAAAAAAATGAGGTGTCGGATACACACTCAGGTAAGCGGTCTCATCCGCTGGTTTCGCGTTTAGAGGCTAATTCGCATCGCGTTTTGGTTCTTGAGGGCTGGAAAGGACTCATGACACTGGCTGGCATGATTGTGCTGGTCATTGCCTTATTGCTAAGCATTCCGGGGGCTTTGGCCATGGTGATTTGGAACGCTGTGATTCATGAAACGTTTTCAGGCCCTGCCATTGCGTTTCATCAAGGGGTATTATTGGCATTAATGGGCATGATTACCTTTCATTTGGTTTTTCGTCCAAGGTATCTCAATATTGCGTTTGAGTGCGGTGAGCCGTAGGGGGATTATTTCCCAACGCAAAATTTTGAAAAAACATCATCCAGAACGGCTTCCACGCTGTCGGTTCCCAGCAAGGCGCCAAGGGCGTGTAGGCCTTCAGAAAATGAAACCGTAACAATATCCAGCGGCAGAGAAAATTCTGCAAGGGTGTGCTCAGCCTGAAGCAAAGCTGTTTGTGCGCGCCTCAATGTGTCAGATTGACGTTGTGTCAAACATAAACGCGCTTGACGCCTATTCAGCTCAGATGTTGCGTCCGCCTCAAGTGGTGAGCTGTTTTCAGTTAGTAACAGCTCAAGGTGTTTGCATATCCAGGTTTGCACTTGGCCTAGGCCTTCCCCTGTCGTGGCCGAGAGCTGAATGGCCTCATCGGGCATGCTGACCGTTTGGCAGGCCATGGGGGTGCTTAGACGGTCTACTTGATTCATCACTATGAGGGTTGGTGTTTGAGGTTTTAATGCATGCAACGTCTGGAGGGTCTCGCTGTCGAGGTCGTTTAAATGATTATTCTTGCAGGCGGTTGCATCAACCACGTATAACCAGAGATCCGCTTCAGAAGCCGCTTGCCAGCTGCGTTCAATGCCAATTTTTTCAATGGCTTCATCCGAATCTCGAAGGCCTGCCGTATCGATTAAGGTGACCGTAATGCCTGCTATGGTCAGGGTTTCGTTAATGGTGTCTCGGGTTGTGCCGGCAATGGGGGTTACAATCGCGCGATCTTCGCTCAGCAGGGCATTAAACAGCGATGATTTGCCGGCGTTGGGTTGTCCGAGCAAAGCCACTCGAATCCCGTTTCGCAAGAGGAATCCGCGTTGAGAGGAAGCCACTAATTGCTCAATGTCCTGCAAAATTTCTCGAGTATGAGCAAGCAGTCGCCCGCGATCGGGTTCATCCACCTCATCAGGAAAGTCAATATTGGCTACTATTTGCCCCTGTAGGCTCGTAATTTTTATTGCCAGGCGTTCAATGGCCTTTGCCAGTGTGCGATAGCGAAGATTTTCAGTTGCGGCCATCAACAGGGCATCACCTTGAGCGTGAATAATATCCAGCACCGACTCGGCTTGGGTCAAATCCAGTTTTCCGTTGATCAGGGCGCGCTGAGTAAATTCGCCAGGATACGCCAGTCGGGCACCTGCATTTAAGCAGGCATCTAAAATGCACTGGGTAACCCACACCCCACCATGGCCACAAAATTCAATTACATCTTCGCCTGTGTAGCTGGCTGGGGCTCGGTATGGCAATACGATGACCTCGTCAATTAAGGCATGAGCGTGCTTTTGTGTTGCGCCCGAGGAAGCCTCTGGTGCATGAATCCAGCCGCGCGTTATTTTGCCCGCTTCAAACGGCTTTTGCTGTTTCAGCAATGTTTGAGCAATCAGCCACGCGTTTGATCCGCTGAGACGAACCATTGAAATGGCTCCCGGAATCCCGCTGGGTGTTGCAATGGCAGCAATCGTGTCCATTGAAAATAATATGACCTACTCAGCAAGTTTGTAATTAAACCAGAGGGTTGCCGCGATAAATCCTAAAATGGCAAAACCCCATAACAACGGTAAATAATGGGCTTCTGGAATTTGGCCAGTCAGAATGGCCGATCGCCCACCATCAAACAGGGCGGTGGTTGGTAACCATCGCAAATAAGGCTGAAGCGCTGGGGGAAGCTGATGCAACGGAAAAAACAGCCCACTCATATATAGAAGCGGTGTAATGACCAGCACAACAGAGTTGGCAATATGATCGGGCTTTCGAAACGATGAGCCGACCATGGTGCCTACTGCTGTAAAAGCGACACAGCCGGGAAACACCAGCGAGAGATACGGCAAAAGATGCTCAGGATGAAAGGACAGTCCTGAAAACGGCATCATCAGCAAGCCCACCAGAGCCCCCTTTGCCAAAGCCATCACAAAACCGCCAAACAGGTTGCCTAATAAAATACTGGGCGTACTGACCGGCTTGATGCGATATTCGTCAATCATGCCCGTCAAAAAACGGTCGAGCCACATGCCCCAAGCACCCGTTCGATAAGCCTCCAGCACGATGGTTAGCGTAATTAGCCCCGGCGTTAAAAAAGCCAGATAACTCACCCCATCCACCTGAGTAATGTAATTGCGAAGTCCAAGCCCAAATGCCAAAAAGTAGGTCAAGGGCGTGGCGGCCGTCGTCAGGATTTCCAGCCACCAGTCTTGGGTTTCCTGCTGAATGACCTTGTCAAATAAGGGTTGAATGCCTTGCCGAAAATCGCGCCAGACGTCTTGAAAAAACAGGGGAAGAGCACTCATAGCTTCTATCGTACGACAGTATTTTATAAACGACAAAAAATTCGGTTATAAAAACCGTTCTTAAAAGACCGATCGGCCTTGAGGCAGCAGTTGATCAATATAAAATGCAATCGCAAAGCGATCGGTCATGCCGGCAATATAATCGGTAACCTGACGCGCCAGGGCAACGGGTTCGGCCAAGGTTTGTGCTGTTTGCAAATGATCCGAGATGGTCATTTGATTTGGCTCCGCCATGAAAAACTCAAAAAGTCCCGTCATAACCTGTGTGACACGATGATCCTGGGTTTGTTTGGGCGTTGAATGATAGACACAACGATGCATCCAGTCGCGAAACGTCATCGTTGCTTGGTACACCTCATCCGACATAACAATGGTTGGCTGCCCCAAATCAAATCGACTCTGACTGGTGGCAATAACGTCCATCATCATAGTCTCCAGACGTTTCGATCGTGTGTTGCCAAGGGTTTCAAGGACATGCTCCGGCAGTTGGGCTTCCTGCATGAGCCCCGCTCGAGTGGCATCTTCCACATCATGATGCAGGTAAGCGATGCGATCGGCCAGCTCAACCAGTTGGCCCTCAAGCGTCTCGTGCTCAGGGGCACCCGTCTGGGGATCTCCTTGGGCGGCCAGAGCATTGAGTGTTTCCGCACAAAGGTTTTTGGGCTCTAGCACCGTAAAAATGCGCAGCGTATGCGCCGTATGCTGAAAATGCTCCTGAGGCTCATGCGCTTGCAGCAGGTGATTTAAGGCCTCCTCGCCGGCATGTCCAAAAGGCGGATGTCCCACATCATGCCCCAGGGCAATGGCTTCGGTTAGATCTTCATTTAATCGCAACGCTCGGGCAATGGTTCGGGCAATTTGAGCAACTTCCAGCGTGTGGGTCAGTCGCGTTCGGTAATGATCTCCCACAGGGGCAATAAACACCTGCGTTTTATGCTTGAGGCGCCGAAACGCCTTGCTGTGTAAAATACGATCGCGATCCCGCTGAAAATCAGTTCGAATAGGACAAGGCGCTTCTTTTTTTGCCCGTCCTTTTGATGCTGAACTCTTGGCCGCAAAAGTTGAAAGCATGGTTTGCTCAAGTGCTTCTAACGTTGCGCCAACAGGCCGAGAATGCGTTTGCAACGAATGAAATGTCATTCAGTCAACCTTTCAAGAGAAACTTTTATCGCTGAGGTAAGCCTTGATCAGACTGAAGCGCAACCCCAAGCACGTCGGTATCCAGAAAGGCCACTTTTTTGAGGGGCCCCATGCCGGGTTTTTCAATCAATTTTGGGGCTTGCGGATTGGCCTGAGTCATCAGGGTTTTGATCTCATCATACAGTTGGGTTGGCGCATCGGCATACAAAACGACCGGGGTTGCCAACGATCGCAAAAGTAATAGCACAGCCATATTGGGCACTTGAGCGCCAGATGAGGCGCCACCGCCAGAGGGTGTTGAGACTGGTTTTGGTCCAAAACCACTTCCAAATGGAGTAGACATGGCAAAATATCCTAAAAAAATGCGCGGTCATGAGGGACAGAAAACAAAAAAGAGTGTACCATAGGAGGATGGGGTTTCCTGCTGGCAGACATCGGGTTTATTTGGATCATGCGGCCACAACGCCAATGGATGAAGCCGTTTTGGCGGCCATGGCGCCTTATAATAGCGATATGTTTGCAAACCCTGCAAGCTTGCATCATCCTGGGGTTCAAGCACGGCTTGCCATGCAAAAAGCCACCCAGCGCTTTGCAGCAGCCTTAAATACATTGCCCCAATCTTTGATTTGGACCAGTGGGGGCACAGAAAGTAACAATCTGGTAATTCAAGGCCTTTGTGCTCGTTATCGCCGAGAACATGGACGCACGGGGCATCTGATTGTCTCCTCTGTTGAGCATTCTGCTGTTTTGGCCGTGGCCGAGCATTTACAGCATACACAGGGGTGGCAAGTCTCTGTGTTACCTGTGA
>JAYKJM010000093.1:0-14401 GCA_035285385.1 Vampirovibrionales bacterium | reverse complement strand
GAGAGTGCCGAGTTCTTTTTTGCCGACGGTTTTATTGAGAAAGGGGACAACTTTTTTCTTAGGTTTGGCGAGGGTGTAGGTAGACATTTTTAGGAACCTGGCCTTTCAGGGTAATCTTTAAAAATAGAGACTAACGAAAGAGAGATATTTTCAAAACTAAATTAGAGCATTGGGGGTGCAAACGAGAAATAGAACTTAACACCAAGCTGTCAGCACGCTATGAAGCGTGCTGAATGGCCGATCGAATAGCTTGGTTGAAAATAATACGCCCCGGAGTGGTGTCAATCATTGTGCCGTCCTCATCGCGCACTTTGATTTTGGCATGCACTTCGACTACACCAACCTGCTGGGCAGCAAGGGCGTCATCAAAGCTGAAGAACGCCATACCATCACCTTTACAGGGGTTGGGATTATCAAGGGTAAGATAATAAATCCCGAGAACCATGTCTTGAGACGGGGTGATGCTGGGTTTTCCGGTTGAAGGTAACAAAATATTGTTTGGTGCCAGCATCAACAGACGCGCTTCGGTTTGTGCCTCGATGGATAGAGGCACGTGAACCGCCATCTGGTCACCGTCAAAGTCAGCGTTAAACGCGGTACAGACCAAGGGATGCAACTGAATGGCACGACCGCCGACCAGTACGGGCTCAAATGCCTGAATACCAAGGCGGTGAAGGGTAGGCGCACGGTTCAAGAGGACGGGGTGACCTTTGATGACATCCTCCAGAACATCCCAAACCAGGGTATCCTGACGTTCGATTTTCTTTTTGGCGGATTTAATATTCTGGCTTTCGCCGCGTTCAATCAGTTTATTAATGACAAACGGTTTAAACAGCTCGAGCGCCATTTCTTTAGGCAAGCCGCACTGATTGAGTTTCAGTTGAGGACCCACCACAATAACGCTTCTGCCGGAGTAATCAACCCGTTTACCCAAGAGGTTTTGACGGAAGCGACCTTGTTTGCCTTCAATAATGTTACTCAGTGACTTCAGTGGCCGATTGTTGGGACCCACCACCGTGCGACCACGACGCCCGTTGTCAATCAAGGCATCAACAGCTTCTTGTAACATACGTTTTTCATTGCGGACAATAATTTCAGGAGCGCCCATTTCCAATAAACGAGCCAGTCGATTGTTACGGTTAATGACGCGACGATAGAGATCGTTTAGGTCACTGGTAGCAAATCGTCCCCCATCCAGCTGCACCATGGGTCGCAAATCAGGTGGAATGACGGGCAGAACATCCATGACGAGCCACTCGGGTTTACTGCCCATGTTCACAAAAGAATCAATCAAGCGAAGGCGTTTGAGTAACTTGGCTCGCTTTTGGCTGGCGTTGGCTGCTGAATCAATTTCAACCTTTAAATCAAGCGATAATTGTTCAAGATTAACGGCACGTAAGAGGGTTTGAATGGCTTCAGCACCAATACCTACTTCCAGTTGGCCTTCTTCGTTCTCATCAAGGAAGCGCTCGTATTCTTCTTCGCTGACCAGCTGACCCAGTTTAAAATCGGTATTGCCGGGGTTAAGAACAACATAGGCGTTAAAGTAAATGACCTGCTCGAGATCCTTTAAGGACATATCCAGCATTAAGCCAAGGTAGCTTGGTATACCTTTTAGAAACCAGATATGAGTTACGGGGGCGGCAAGTTTAATATGTCCCATTCGCACGCGACGTACCTTAGACTCAGTCACCTCGACGCCACAGCGCTCGCAGATGATGCCACGATGGCGAACACGTTTGTACTTGCCGCAGTAGCATTCCCAGTCTTTGGTGGGGCCAAAGATACGTTCACAGAAAAGACCAGCCATTTCGGCTTTTAGGGTTCGGTAGTTAATGGTTTCAGGTTTTTTGACTTCGCCGTGAGAGAGCTGCATCACGCGCTCTGGTGAGACGAGGCCAATCTGGATGTAATCAAACTGGTTGATACTGGCGGCTTGCGAGGGGGCCATGGTTATGGATTCTCCGATGCAAAAAAAGAAAAAACGTAAGTACTTGATTGAACGTTAACGAATCAATTCAACTGTTTAGTCGCCTGTTGTACTAAAGAAGCTCAACAAGTCGCTATCATGTGCAGGCAGCGCCGCGCGTTGGGATCGACTGACGGCGCTTTCATCTGCCATCAGATTAACTTCCACTTCGCGACCGTCGCGACCCATGCGCTTGACGCTAATATCAAGGCCGATACTTTGTAATTCGCGCACCAGCACTTTGAATGATTCTGGAATACCCGGTCGGTTGAGATTATCGCCTTTAACGATAGCCTCATAGGCACGGCTACGTCCGACAACGTCATCAGACTTGATGGTTAGCATTTCCTGCAGCGTGTAGGCGGCACCATAGGCCTCCAGCGCCCAAACTTCCATTTCTCCAAAGCGCTGACCACCAAATTGTGCCTTCCCACCCAGAGGTTGCTGCGTCACAAGTGAATAGGGGCCGGTTGAGCGGGCATGAATTTTATCATCAACCAGGTGAACCAGCTTCATTACAAACATTTTACCGATGGCAACACGGTTCAGGAAAGGTTCTCCAGTTCGTCCGTCCATCAAGACAGCCTTACCGTCGGATTTAATCCAGTCAATACCGGCATTTTTAATGGCTTCATCGAGCTCCCGAGTGACCGCATTGCGCGAAGCCTCTTCACCAAACATTTCATCGAATGGAGGAACCTCATAGAGTTTACCGGTCAAGAAGGATGCAAGCCCCAAGAGGGTTTCATAGGTTTGGCCTACGTTCATCCTGCTTGGAACTCCAAGAGGATTGAGGACGATGTCCACCGGGGTACCATCGGGCAAAAATGGCATATCCTCGGTTGGCATAATGCGGGAAATAATCCCTTTATTACCATGACGGCCAGCCATTTTGTCGCCTACGCTGACTTTACGCTTTTGGGCAACATACACACGAACAACGGTATTGGCACCAGGTGGCAACTCATCACCATTCTCGCGATCAAACACCTTGACATCGACCACACGACCCCCTTCGCCGTGAGGAATCCGCAAGGAGTTATCACGGACATCGCGTGCTTTTTCTGCAAAGATGGCGCGCAATAATTTTTCTTCCGGAGGATGTTCCGATTCTCCCTTAGGCGTGATTTTGCCAACCAAAATGTCATCCGGATAGACACGGGCACCAATGCGGACAATGCCGTTTTCATCCAGATGTTTTAGAGCGTCTTCGCTAACGTTTGGAATTTCTCGAGTGATTTCCTCAGGCCCTAACTTGGTTGTTCTGGCATCAATTTCATATTTTTCAATGTGAATACTCGTATAGACATCATCTCGAACAAGCCGTTCGCTAATCAGGATAGCATCTTCAAAGTTGTAGCCCTCCCAAGGCATGAAGGCCACCATGACGTTTCGACCCAGGGCGAGTTCACCATTTTGAGTTGCCGCGCCATCTGCAATAACATCACCTTTTTTAACTTTTTGGCCGACACGTACCGTCGGGCGCTGGTTTAGACAGGTATCCTGGTTACTGCGCAAATATTTAATGAGGGTGTGACGATGAGTCTTGTTGTCTTCAGCATTTTGAATATCAACCGCTTCGCCGGTCACTCGAACAATCGTGCCTTCCACTTTGGCAGAAGCCACCATGCCAGAGTCAACTGCGGTTCGACGCTCCAAGCCTGTGCCGACAACTGGTCGCTCTGGGCGAACCAATGGCACCGCTTGACGTTGCATGTTTGAGCCCATCAAGGCACGGTTGGCATCATCATGCTCAAGGAATGGAATCAGTGCTGTTCCAACGGAGACGATCTGAACTGGAGACACCCCGACGTAATCCACTTCATGTGGCTCTGCAATGGTAAATTCACTGCGGTAACGAACGGGGATCTGGGCATCGAGGAGTTTGCCATCCTTATCGCGACGGACGTCGCCGGGAGCCATTCGTGAGCGGTTTTCTTCATCGGCGCTTAAGAAGTGAATATTCTCGGTAACCCGACCATTGACAACCTTAAAATAAGGGGTTTCAAGAAAACCGTATTCATTAATTCTGGCATAGGTGCTCATGGAGCCAATAAGACCCGCGTTTGGACCTTCAGGAGTCTCTACCGGACAAATACGGCCAAAGTGACTGGGGTGGATATCGCGGACGGCAAAACCAGCCCGCTCACGTGTTAAGCCACCGGGCCCCAATGCTGAAAGACGACGCTTGTGAGTCAGCTCGGCAAGGGGATTGGTTTGATCCATAAATTGCGACAGCTGTGAGGATCCAAAAAACTCACGAATCGCTGCCAGCAGGGGCTTGGGATTCAACAAATTACTTGGCGTAAGCGTATCAACATCTTGCAGGGTCATACGCTCTTTGACGATACGTTCCAAGCGCGTTAAGCCAACTCGAAACTGATTCTGAAGCAGCTCGCCAACGGCGCGAATCCGGCGGTTTCCGAGGTGATCGATATCATCCACCATGCCTTCGTCGTAGTTAAGATTAATCAAGTAATCGAGAGAGGTAATGATATCTTCCATCGTCAGAACGCGAACCGTATCTGAAACTGAAAGGCCTAGCTTCTTGTTCATTTTATAGCGACCCACGCGACCTAGGTCATAGCGTTTATCGTCAAAGAAACGGCTTTCAAGCAACTGACGACCACCACTGACACTTGGAGGATCGCCAGGGCGCAGTTTTTTGTAAACTTCAATGAGTGCTTCTTCGGGGGTGTCGGCGTTATCTTTGTCAATTGTTTTCTTCAAGAACTCAATGTGACGGAAGCGTTGTTCCATATCTGGCAAGGACAAACCCAGCGCTTTCATTAGTGTGGTAGCAAGAATCTTGCGGGTTTTGTCAATTTTAACAGAGACAATATCATTGGCATCGGTTTCAATTTTGAGCCAAGCACCACGGTTAGGAATTAACGTGGCATTGAACGTACGTTTGCCATTTAAGGCCATTTCCTTTTTGTAATAAATTCCAGGTGAGCGCACCAATTGACTGACAACCACGCGCTCGGCACCATTGATGATAAAGGTTCCGCGATCGGTCATCATTGGGATTTCACCAATGTAGGCTTCTTGCTCTTTGATTTCACCGGTATCGCGGTTTACAAGACGCATTTTGATTCTGAGCTGTTTTGAATATGTCGCCTCGTGCAATCGCGCCTCTTCAACCGTATATTTGGGGTTGTCAAAACTGTATTCAGGCAGGAAATAAAGCTCAAGACGACCGGTGTAATCCCGGATTGGGGAGAAGGAAAGCAATTCCTCTTTTAGGCCTTCCTGAATAAACCACTGGAATGAATTCTTCTGGATTGCGGCCAAGTCAGGCAATTGCTCCATTGGCAAGGAACCCAGGCTGCCCAAAGTGGAACGAGCCTGCAAGGGGTCAAGCACGGGAGCAACAAAGGAAGCAGATGAATCAGGCATAGGAATCGCAAAACGCTCCAAGAAATAAAAAAAGAGAAACCAAAAAATTAAATGTTATTAAAAAACGTTTAAGGTCAGCAAAAAACGCAGGCTGAAAAAAACAACCTGCAGATGTTACTCAAAAAACAAGGTAAAGTTGAACACAATAAAACCCAAGCCGATGGCAACTCAACAATAAACATCAAAACAGTAATCGGATCAAGCGCTTGCCCTTCTAGTAGAGAGCAAAACGCTTGATCCTGAACTGATGTTTACTGGATTGCAACGGTTGCGCCAGCAGCTTTTAATTTTTCTTCTGCTTCTTGAGCTTTTTTACGATCAACACCCACAAGAACATTGCTTGGGACGTTGTCAACCATATCCTTGGCTTCTTTTAAACCAAGACCGGTTAGCTCACGGACCACTTTCAAGACGTCAATTTTCTTGGCGCCAACATCTTTCAGAATCAGGGTAACTTCAGAGGCCTGATCTTCTTCTGCGGCCGCAGCACCGCCAGCAGCAGGAGCCGCTGCGACAGCCGCTACAGGAGCAGCCGCTGTAATACCAAATTCATCTTCAAACGCTTTCACTAAATTAGCAGTTTGCAAAAAAGTAAGCGTTTTAATCTCTTCAAAGATTTTACTGGTTTTATCGTCAAGTGTCACGGACATGGTAGAGAAACCTCAACTAGGAATTAAACGAATTGTAACGAACATTATATTTTAGGTGTGCGTAATAGACCTTTTCTTTTTAAGAAATTAATTACTGATTGTCTGCCTTCTTTTTTTCACCAAACTGATCCAGTACATTAGCCAATTGACGGTGTGGCGCAATAAGCGTTCCCACCAACTGCTGCTGAGGATAAGCAATGGCACCTACCAACTTGGCCAAAAGGACTTCACGTGAAGGCAGATCAGCCAGCGCATCAACTTCAGCAGCAGACAACAGCTGCCCATCGAGAAAGGCACCACGGATAACGTTATCTTTTTTCTTGGCAGCCTTAAGCCATTCTTTCATGGCCTTAACCGGCTGAACCTGATCGCCTTGTGCTGAAAGCACAGCCGTTGGCCCTTTGAGGGCGGGGCTAATAACTTCAGCAGATGTACCTTCTATGGCACGTTTTATCAGCGTATTTTTAGCAATATCAAGAGAGCCACCGACGGCGCGCAGTTTTTTTCTGAGTTCAAATAATTCGGCAACTGTTAAGCCCCGATAATCAAAAACGACTGCGATCGTTGCGGCATCAAAGCTGGCACGCATGTGATCTACGCGGCTTTGCTTGCGGACGTACTGCTTTTTGGCAAACTTGCTAACCATAATGATGCTTCACTTTCCTAAAATAGACTTGAAAACGTCGAAAACTTCAAAAACTTAAAGCTTATTTTAATAAATCTGATGAATTGGCCGAAACGAATGTTTCAATTAAAAATTTATAATAAAAATTTTTAATTAACAAATGTTAGAAAACAAACAGAATCGTCACGTATTAAGAATTACTTCACCATAAACAGTCTTGACAAGCAAAGCCTCTAAGTCAAGAGTTTACAATTTATCATTAAAAGCACTTTTTAATGCGCTTTAATGGTTTTTTAAAATCTGAAATTTTTAAATCAAAATAACTCTAAAAGATTTCAGGTTGGGTATTTGAAATGCGTGATGACAAAAGTACCCATCAGGCATGTTTTAAAATTAATCGCAGGCTTAATTGGCCCAAATCACGATAAATATCCGTCATTTTTTCTAACATACCGTAAACTTCACGCCGTAAGAAAAACTCCTGATAAGGCATGTCATTATGACTGTCATAGAGTTTCGTGAGCAACTCCCCAAAGAGGCTGTCTGCATCAGACTCAACGGCATCAAGACTATTAACCACATCGGAAAGCTCGGAGGTTATTTTTTGAGCGCCGCCCTCTAGCATGGCCATCAATGATTTCAATGAAAGAGCACCCTGCCCTAATAATGCAGCAAAACGGGTTAGCTCATCATCAAGAGGGGCAATAAACTGAGATGACATTGATATAAAGAGGCGCTCTATGGTCTTTTCAGAAAGTTTTGGGATTTTATAGAGCCCACTGGCTAATTGATGAAGGTCTTCGCGATCGTAGGGGGTAATGAACGTTTCACAAAGCGCGCGAGAGAGGGTGTCAAATAGGTGTCGTGCCTCTTTTTTAGTGGCATGACAGCGTATCATTAAATCAGTCAATGGGGCCTGCTTTTGCTTATCTGACTCCCCAGCAGGGGCGCTTATGGCAGCAAGTACAGCTTGTAACAGCTGAATAGATTCAATGGCTAGCTTGGTTTGACCATCCAGGTGATCAAAAAACACGGTATCTTTAGGCAGTAAATTCATGATGGCCACCGCACAAACACCTCAGAACGTCCATAAGGACACAAGTTTTGTATAAAACATGCCGTGTACCCCAGATTTTTACCGAGGGCACGCATCCAGAAATAAATGGTGACATCAGCATAAACACCATAGCCTACTAAACTCAAGGCTACTTTCGAAAAATCAACAAAATGTCATCAAAAGCACATGATTATGGCGTTTTTGTGACTTTTTAGAAGCCTGAATTGTAAAACTTTTGTAATATATGATATCTAAACGCAATCCTTTAGTCTTCTGTTTTTTTATTAATACAGAGATGAACACCCAAGCAAGAGAGTAACACCACTTTTATCACGTTGAACCGCAAACACGTTCTGGTGAAAAAAAGTCGCAAATAACAAGCCAACACATCAAGCCAAACGATAGTTAAGGAATAAAACAAATAGTTTGTGAAGATTTCGGTTTGAAAAAAGGGTGATGCTTGTAGCCCGCTCCTTTTAGATAGCCCAGTTTGAGCCCAGGTTTCTAATGCGTTTAGGAGATCGAGTGATGTTTCAAAACAATTTTGGATGGGGTTATAGCCTTTTTGGAGCTGCCGCTCAGTATGGCTGGAATCAACCCAGTAATAATTATTCTAATAATACCTCTAACTATAGCGGCTACGGTATTCAGCAAGGCTCTACAGCGTTTGGCACCTCGGCATATACCATTCAAAACGCACCGCTGCCGCCGCGCTATCCAAGTTATATTTCCCGCCCGGTATCCTATTATCCAGATCCTGTCTGGATTAACGGGATTGCAGCCGGCGGCGTGCCAAGTGCCTATCAGATTCCTGTCTATCAACCCCAACAAACGATGCCAACCCCTCCCCCTGTGAAGCCATTAAACATTTGCTACCTAACGCAAGTTTCTAACTGGTATTGCCCCGCACCGATTGGTCAGAATCCGCTTCGTGGACGAGTAGCAGCCTTAGGAGATCCCTACTTCTCACTTGAAACTAAAGGTTTAGGAAGCATTCCGCCAGTTTTTAAAGATGTTTCCATCGATTTGGCCAGCGGTAAAACAACAACCCTGCTCTCAGATCCCGATTGCGGCGGTCTTGAAGTTATTGCACGCGGTGCGTTAAAAAATCCAAAGGGAACCAGTACCGAAACCAGCATCGACCAATTGTCATTGAATCTTGGCAAAGGCTCCAAGCAGCAGCAACTGGTTTTTCGTGCGGCGGATAAAAGTCTTCTCTTGAATGGAAAAGTCATTGCTAATCTGGATGATAACGCTACAACAGGTCCAAAATGTTTGCCAGGTGGGCTTGGTTACTACGGCACCATTGAGACACGTGACTGTGAGGGCAATGCCGAGCGTCAATTTGTGCTCCTGACACCTCAATATCGAATTGCAGCCAGCGTGAGTGAGCCTGGGCAAAATCAAAGCAATTATCTCAACATTGTTGTGGATGAAATGCAGGCCAATTCTGCTAATAACGCCACAGGTGACAAGCAAATTTTCACAGGGGTCAAGAATCCCACAACTAACGAAAATGCCAAGGTGAGTCTTGCTGATTTGCTGGCTATTGAAGCTGACAACCCCTTATTTCAGTGGTCGAAATATCGCTAGAGCCAATATTGGTAGAAGCGGTGTCAATCATCTGAAAGTTTAGAAAGCGTTACAATTTTTTTTCACTCTGTTTCTCTCGAAATTGCTCATTATGGCATTGATTTCTCGTCAATGCCTTTTTTTTTGGGAATTTTTTTTCAAAAAACATGACGGAACCATCAACAAAAATACTTATTTTTTGTTCTCTTAGGGTTTAATACAAACGTCGGCTGTCATTAGTTATCGCATGCTGTTGTTGAATAAGAAAGCCTTTGCCATGTTTGAAAAAATTCTGATTGCAAATCGAGGTGAAATCGCGCTCCGTATTGTCCGTGCCTGTCAAGAACTTGGCGTAAAGTCTGTGGCTATTTATTCCGAAGCCGATGCAGAGAGCCTGCACGTTCAGCTGGCCGATGAAGCTTACTGCGTCGGGCCGGCCATGGCTCGTGAGAGCTACCTCAACATGCGCAACATCATGAGTGTGGCTTGTGTGTCTGGAGCCGATGCCATTCATCCGGGTTATGGTTTTCTGGCAGAAAATAGCGCATTTTCCCAACTTTGTGCAGATCATCAGGTGGCTTTTATTGGGCCTTCAGCCGCCATGATTGATCAAATGGGTGACAAGGCAACAGCGAAAGATTCCGCCAAGTCAGCGGGGCTGCCGGTTGTGCCCGGTACTGACGGAATTGTCAGCGATCCCGCTCTGATTGCCGCCTGGGGCAAAGCGGTGGGATACCCCATTTTACTTAAGGCGACCGCAGGCGGTGGCGGAAAAGGCATGCGCGCGGTGCATTCAGAGTCTGAAGTCAGCGAACAGCTCTCTATGGCGCAATCCGAAGCTAAAATGGCCTTTGGTAACCCGGACATGTATGCAGAAAAGCTCATTGCCAAGCCGCGTCATATCGAATTTCAGATTCTAGCTGACAAATTTGGCAACGTCGTTCATCTGGGTGAGCGTGATTGCTCAATTCAGCGGCGTCATCAAAAACTCATTGAAGAATCGCCTTCCCCTGTCATGACTCCAGAACTGCGGGATCGCGTGGGGGGGATGCTCCTTCGTGCCATCCGTAAATTAGGTTATGAAGGGGTTGGAACCGTTGAATTTTTATTTGATGAAGACCTCAACCCTTATTTTATGGAAATGAACACCCGTATTCAGGTGGAACATCCAGTTACTGAAATGGTTACCGGCATAGATCTGATTCAGGCTCAAATTCGGGTTGCAGCCGGAGAAGCACTATGGCTCACCCAAGATGACATTTCCTTGCGCGGCCATGCCATTGAATGCCGCATTAACGCAGAAGATCCAGACAAGAATTTCATGCCCTGCCCAGGCACCATTGATGGCTATAACCCGCCGGGTGGATTCGGTGTCCGCATCGATAGCCATGTCTACACTGGGTACAAAATCCCGCCCAATTATGACTCCATGATTGGCAAGCTCATTTGCTGGGGTGAAAATCGTCAACAGGCAATTTCTCGTATGCAGCGAGCCTTGCAGGAATTTGCCATTACAGGTGTTAAAACCACGATTCCATTTCATCTGCGAGTTATGAACAACCCTGTTTTTCAGGAAGGCAAAAATATTACCACCAGCTTTATTGCGGAGGCCATGACCGCAACCCATTAGCACATCTGTGCGGTCACAAAAGATAACGCACGTGTCCTTTCAGAGAAATTTTCTTTCGGATATGATGCAAGCTAAATTTTTGTTTTACGACATTTCTGATAGATAGGGTGCTTTTTTGTTATGTCTCCATTACTGAATCAACTCTTTCGAACCAAAAGCGTTGAACTTGCTATGGCTGAGGCTTCAGGGGAAGCTAACCACGGCCTTGGCACACTCAAGAAATGTTTGAGCGGGTTTGATTTAATGATGCTCGGTGTGGGTGCCATTATTGGGGCTGGGGTGTTTGTGCTCACCGGTGTTGCCGCCCACGACAAAGCCGGCCCAGGCATCATGTTGAGTTATTTATTTGCAGGAACAGCGTGCGTCTTTGCAGCGCTCTGCTATGCCGAGTTTGCTGCTCGCATCCCAATTGCAGGGTCAGCCTACGCTTACGCCTATACGTCATTGGGTGAAATCATGGCCTGGATTATCGGCTGGGATCTCACTCTGGAATATACCGTGGGGGCTGCTGCCGTGGCTCGCGGCTGGGCGGGCTATCTTGAGAAGGTGCTGCATGGCTTTGGTTTGAATGCCCCCGTCTGGTTCACGCATCTGTCTGTCAATGGTTTGCTCTTTAACCCCATGGCGGCGCTAATAGTTTTATTGGTCACTACCATGTTATGTATTGGTGTTAAGGAATCGGCTCGCTTTAACGCCCTGATGGTAATGACCAAGCTGTTTGTGGTGCTTTTTGTCATTTTTATGGGGCTTCAGTTTATCAACCCGATAAACTACGAACCCTTTTTGCCCTTTGGCGCTGGGGGCATTGTCGCAGGTGCTGCCTATATTTTCTTTGCCTACATTGGTTTTGATGCTGTCTCTACCGCCGCCGAAGAAGTCAAAAATCCTCAACGAGACCTCCCAATTGGCATCATTGGCTCTCTGGTGATTTGTACTATTTTATACATTGCCGTCAGTGCCGTTATTACGGGTATGGTGCCCTTCAACCAGATTGATGTCACCGCGCCCTTGGCGGCAGCCTTTGGTCAACGTGGCCTCACCTGGGCGCAAACCGTCATTTCTTTGGGAGCATTTGCCGGACTAACCACCGTGGTGCTTGTCATGTTAATGTCTCAGCCTCGTATCTTTATGTCGATGGCACGCGATGGGCTGTTTTTCAAATGGATGGGTAAAATCTCCGAAAAATTTGGCACCCCCGTTAATGCCAGTATCGTTTGTGGCCTCATTTGCGCCATCATGACCTTTGCTATTGATATTGAACACCTTGCAGAAATGGTGAATATTGGCACTTTGTTTGCCTTCACGATTGTGTGTGGCAGCGTGATGGTCTTGCGATACCGTACGCCTGATAAGCCGCATGCGTTGATGGGACTGGTTATTGCCTTAATGATTGCCATGGGACTTGCCATAGAAGGCTGGTACCATCATTGGTCGATGATTGTGACGATTCCAGCCACGATTGCCTCCCTGATAATGATTGTGCAACTTTGTCGCAAACCGGTGATGAGCTTGCCTCAAACCTTTAAATGCCCGTGGGTACCTGCCATTCCCATCTTGGGAATGGGTGCCAATTTATTCATGATGGCCAACCTCTCGGTCGAAACATGGACACGTTTGTGGGTTTGGTTGGCACTTGGACTGGTTATTTACTTTGGCTACAGCATGAAAAACAGCCGTCTGAATAAACTCGCGCTACCATCTGTAAACGCCAGTTTGCCAACCCCTGAGCTGGTCTAAAATCGCATGAAATTTGCAGGCTCAGGATTCCTCCTGCTAACACTGCTGGCTCTGTTGATGCTTCTGGGATGCATTTTGATTCCGGTGTTTGGCGTGTCGCCCACATGGATTCACGTCGATGCCCCCTTATTAAGGGTTATGGAGCGCTGGCCCTATATTCTAGGAACCGACGACTTAGGCCGAGATTGCCTGAGTCGCCTGACGGTTGGGGTGCAAATCTCCCTTGGTGTTGGCTTGTTGACCGCCATGGTTTCCGTAGCGATTGGAACATTCTATGGCCTTATTGCCGCACGCTTTGAAGGCGCCTGGGATAGCCTTCTGATGCGAGCCCTAGATGTATTTTACAGTTTACCGGCGATTGTACTGGTCATATGGCTTAATCTGATTTTATCGCCGCTACTTGAGCCTGTTTTTGGTCAAACGGTTGCAAATCTGACAGGCTTAACACTGGCAATTGCCTTTTTTAACTGGCCGGATACGGCTCGACTGGTTCGCGCACAGGCCATGGTACTTAAACGGGAGGCCTACATGGAGGCGGCGCAAACGATGGGCTTAACCTGGTTAGCGATGGCATGGCGTCATGCTATTCCTAATTTGGCGTCCGTATTTAGCATCTCCATTTTGCTCACGATTCCTCGCGCCATCCTTGCTGAAAGCACCTTAAGTTTTATTGGTCTAGGCATAGAGCCTCCCATGGCAAGTCTGGGTTCCTTGGCAAGCGATGGCTGGCAGCTGGTGCGCGTGGCACCTCATTTACTTATTGAATCTGCTGTGTTTTTAACGGTTTTAATGATTTTCTGTCGCGCTCTCGCCCATGCTAAGATGCCAACACCTCAGCAAGCGCGCTAATCAATCGATCCACATCATCCTCGCTCGTGCTTTGCCCCATTGAGATTCGCAAGGTTGCCCGGGCCAGCGCCTCCGATTTTCCAAGTGCCAAAACAACATGAGAAGGGGTTAACGCTCCCGAATGACACGCCGATCCGCTGGCCAGTGCAAACCCTTTGAGATCCAGTTTTAAAACCAGAGATTCTCCTATATTGCTTGGTGTCTGAGGCCGCTTGCCCAAGGGGTTTGAGGAATCTGTCACGATACTAAGATGCACGTTGCCCGGCACACGTGATTGCGGGCTCAGAGGGCCATTAATTACCACCTGATTTGGAAAAAGAGCCTCAATTGCGCTCATCAAACGATCTTGCAAGGTGTGCAGCCTAGGTGTTTCAAGTCTCATGCGCTGGCAACAGAGTTCAAACGCCTGGCAAAATCCGATAACAGCCGCCACGTTTTCTGTTCCGGGTCTTAGGCCACCCTGTTGCGAACCACCAAAAAACAGGGGATCCGGCGTGACTGCTTCAGGATGAACCCACAAGAGGCCAATTCCTTTGGGGCCGTAGATTTTATGAGCGGAGCCGGTGACATAATCAACAGGTAAACAAGATAGATCCAGCGGCAGCTTGCCCAAGGTTTGTACCGCATCGGTATGAAAGTAAACACCCTTAGAACGACAGATTTGGCCTAATGCCTCAATGGGTTGTAGGGTACCAATTTCATTATTGCCGTGCATAATGCTCACCAGAGCGGTATTTGGCCGTATCGCTTGGGCGAGCGTGTCGGGGCTTACCACACCCTCAGAGGTCACAGGTAACACAGAGACTTGCCACCCCTGTGTATGCTGTAAATGCTCGGCCACGGCCAAAACAGCAGAATGCTCAACAGAGGAGACAATCAGATGCCCCGTGCGTCCATGTTCTCGGCGATAACG
>JAYKJM010000092.1:0-3701 GCA_035285385.1 Vampirovibrionales bacterium | reverse complement strand
TACTCGTAGGCTTAACTGAAGGCCTTCAAGACACTGCGGGCAATGACCATGCGCTGAATTTCGCTGGTTCCCTCGCCAATTTCGCACAGCTTGGCATCGCGAAAATACCGCTCCACCGGAAAATCTTTGGTGTAGCCGTAGCCACCATGAATCTGCACGGCGTTGGTCGTGGTGCGCATGGCCACTTCGGAGGCAAACAACTTGGCCATACTGGCCTGCGTGCCAAATGGAGCGCCACTCATGCGCAACCTCGCCGCATGGTAGACCAGATGCCGCGCCGCCGTAATGTCTGTGGCCATGTCGGCCAACATAAACTGAATGGCCTGAAATTCGGCAATGGGCTTGCCAAATTGCTGACGCTCCTTGGCGTATTTTAACGAGGCCTCGTAAGCCCCCTGCGCAATCCCCAGAGCCAATGCCCCAATCGAAATACGTCCGCTATCGAGGGTTTGCATGAAGTATTTAAAGCCTTCGCCTGGTGCTCCTAAAAGATTGTCCGCCGGAATTCGCGCGCCATCAAACTGAAGCGTCCCCCAATCCGAGCCACGCATGCCCAATTTTTCATCCTTGCCACCCAAGGAAAATCCGGGCGTATCGCGCTCAAAAATAAAGGCCGAAATGCCGCGGGTGCTTTTGGCATCGGCTTCAGCCTGACTGGTGCGGGCGGTAGCAATAAAAATGTTGGCCACATTGGCGTTGGTAATGAAAATTTTCGAGCCATTGAGCACATAGGCATCACCCTCTTTGACGGCCGTGGTCTGCGTGCCGCCTGAATCACTACCGGCATTGGGCTCGGTTAGGCCATAGGCGCCTAAAGACTCACCGCTTGCCAATCGCGGCAGGTAGGCTTTTTTCTGGGCATCAGAGCCAAACATGGTAATGGGCAAGCACACCAAAGAGGTATGCGCCGCAAGCCCCAACGCCGTCGAGGCGCACACCCGCGCCAATTGCTCAATGACCAGGCAATAGCTCAAATAATCGGCGCCGCTGCCGCCGTAGGCTTCAGGAATGACCAATCCCAGCAGCCCCATGTCTGACATGTCAGCAAAAGTTTCTGTCGGGAAGCGCTGCTCGGCGTCAATGGCTTTGGCACGCCCTGCCACGACGTCGTTGGCATACTCTTTAACCATCTCGGCAATCATGGCTTGCGCCTCGCTCAACCCCCAGGGATTGTTCGCACTCAAGGCGTCCACCGGATATGACTGAGAAGGGAAGGTATTCATTGCAGGTCTCCAAAGACTAGAACCATTATAACCTATATCGGCGGGGGCTCTGTTTTAATGAGGCTCACTAATGATATCGTTTGTAAGATCATTTTTGATACCTCTTACAAAGGATTTCAACGGCTGTTACTCTGCTAAAAAGGGATGTATGTTCGGTTTCTTGATAGGCTCCATCATTGGCACCACAGAACTTTTGATATTAACCGTCCTGGCCACAGGTCTTTGGGCGGCAACCTGGGGTCAGAAAAGTTTTTGGGTGTTTGATCTGTGTTCGCATTTTATGGCGCAATGGCTCGCTGCTTTTGTGCTCCTCACGGGATGGCTGGCGTTGCGTCGGCGCTGGGTCCTGACCAGTGTTGCTTTATTTGGTGTCATAATGGCCAGCATTGAGATGGCACCCTACCTAAGCCCGTCGTTATTTGCCGCAAAAAAGAACCCCCAACAGCCGCCTGCTGCCGCTTCACTCCATGTGTTGCAAGCCAACGTATTTGCCTTTAACCTGCAGCCGCATCGGGTGTTTCAAGAGATCAAAACCACCCAGCCCGACATTGTGGCCCTCGAAGAAATGACCCCCCAATGGCGAGACCGCCTTAAAGAGGTTCATTATGCGGGTTACCCCTGGCACGCCATGGCCTATTATGGCCAAAACGTGCTGTTATCCAAGTTTCCCATCCTCTGGCGTCGAACCATTCAGGTGCCCCACGGTTATTTTAGTGATGAATATCTCGTGGCCAGAGTGCTCGCAAAACTGGATCCCAAAACGCCTTATTTACATGTGGTCATTGCACATCCACCTCGACCCACCAATGCCAAAAATGTCCAGATGCAGCGCCAGTATTTAGCGCATCTCTCTGGTACGCTTCAAGATTTAAAAACACGCTGGCCAGAGATTCCACTGGTTTTGATGGGAGATTTCAATGCCACCCCCTGGAGTATTCCCTACCGTCAATTTTCAAGCCAGATACCAGCCTCACTCCGAAATACACTCCTGGACACCAACCCTTATCAACCGACCTGGCCAACGATTTTTCCGATATTGGGCATCCCCATTGATCATATTTGGTGGGACGCCGGCCATAGCCCAATTTTACTTAAGCTGCGGCGCAACGGCCGCTGGATTGGCTCAGACCATGCCTCTGTTCATGCGTGGTTTCAGTAATCTAAAGGCGATACTTTACGAGCGGTTTAAAAACGCATAGACCCACTGCTCAACCTGAGCGCGATCATGATCCAAGGGTAAAATATGATTGGAGTTATGAACGCGTATCAACGTTTTTTGGGAGCTACCCAAGCGCTCAAACGCTTTTTGGGACGCTTGATTATCGACCACCTCATCACGCGTGGAGAGAATCATAAGCGCCGGGGTCTTGATAGTGGGCAAAGCCGCCGTGACATCTTGAATCAGCGCCAGAGAATGTTGGAGGGTCACCAAATTAAACGTATCCAATGGCCGGGCAGCTTGCAGCGCCTGTTGAGCAGAGTGATCAAAAGCACTTTCAGGGCCTCGTTTTGTTTCTTTCAGAATTGGGGCTATAAACGGAATAAATGGCTCTACTGGCAAAGCCATATTGAGGACTTTGAACGGAGCAATTTTAAAAAAGGGTGCCAATAACACCACGCTTTCAAGCGGTTTGGTGGCTTGATTTCGCTTTGCAAAGGCAAGACTTACGGAGCCACCGTTGGAAAGACCAATCAGAGAGACATGAGCCGGATAACGCTGATACAATTGATTATAGCGAAGCTGAATCGCTTTCAGCCACTCTTGGCCTCTTGAGCCTCCGGAAACAGGCATTTTACGATCGGCTGTTGCCCCATGGCCAGGCAGGCGAATCGTTTCTGTTGCAATGCCTTTTTGAGCCAGAAAAGCCGCCATCTCATTCATTTCCCGAGGGCCGCCACCCAGACCATGAATAAGCAGACAGGCTCTTTTAGCCTCGGGCGGGTTATAAGAAACCGGCCGATCAGATAAAACCTTGCCCTTAGAGGGTTTCGACTCTTGCTGAGAAGCGCTCGGCTTTTGCGTAAAAATTTTGATAGGCGAAAATACAGCCCACACCAGTAAAGCCGAAACGGTCATCACCGCCAAGGCCAAGGGAAACCTTTTTAAGCGATTCATTATATGCAACATATGCAACAGAGCTCCATCCTTGACGCGCTGAGGCTTTCATCTTGAATAAAAGCGTGCCAAGGGTCAACCGTTAAAACCATGCTGGCTAAAACAATTTGCCTTGAGTGCGGTAACGAGAGCCGGGCGGCAATGACACCCAAGGATTATTGATTTCAAAAAAGCGCCATAAAACCGCCTGAGCATGACGAATCCCAATACGGGGGCTGGCCTGAATAAAGGCCGGTAAAGCCGGTTGAGTCGCCTGAACTAATAATAAATCAGAGTCGGGTGACATCATGGATTTTTCGTTGTAATCGGCTTTGGTAATCTGCAAGGCGTTGCAAAGTTTGCCAGGCCCGCGCGTACAAAAA
>JAYKJM010000091.1:0-22465 GCA_035285385.1 Vampirovibrionales bacterium | reverse complement strand
CGCGCATTGACAAGCTGCCAGCAGGCGTTAATGGGGTGCCAGCAGGCGTTGACGCCTCGCTCGTATTGCAAAATGTAACAAATTGTAAGGTTTTGCCCAGCCGCTGTCACCAGGCGATATTGAGAGCCGTTTAGTGAGCATAGGATGTTCTGGTTATCAATCGAAAGGGTTATTTTATGACTTCAATTCCTCAACCTGCAAGCCGAAATGCTTTACCTGAAAGCCGAAATGCTTTCTTGGAGGAGCTTTCTCGTCGTACCCCCCCCAAGCCCGGTGCACGTCGCGATACCACTAGGGGAGGTACGTTTGAACTCGAAGGGAGTATTAAAGGTTCTGTTGATGCTAATCCATACGAATATGAAAGTATGGATCACCCACGAATAAGTGTTCCACAAACACCAGAACAGCGAAAAATCATCTTTAAAGTTTTAGGGTTGATAAAACAAATAACAGAAGGTGCCTTACCAAAAGACTCAAAGGTGACAGTAGAAATACATGATGGAATTCGTGATTCAGGTGGGCATAGTTATAATGTTTGGAATAGTCCATGGGTGAGGGTTATTCATACAAACCCTGACGGTAAGAAGACCGTATTAGGCCGTATGAATACGTTTCAAATTTATGATATAATAAATCCATTTAAAAAAGGGTCCCAAGGTGGGAAAACAGACCATGGTGAAGGTGAATGCGAAGGTGAAGGTGAAGGAATTATTAGAGCCGTAAGCAAACTTGCAGTGAGGCCTCAAAAAGTAGCCCCCAAAGAAGCCCCCAGAGTCCACAGAACAGCTTTAGAGAAACTGTTTGCACCTGAGCCTTCTGTTGCTACTTCTCCAGCAAATATTCCGAGTTCCGCTGGAACTAATAGTTATGAGGATCTTGAATTTTTGTCCTACCTTGATTCCTGTAGTCGTCGCTAATCATAAAAAGAGCCAGAAGTGACTTCTGGCTCTTTCACTATTTGTTTAAAGCGCTCAGGGCTTAGGCAATAATGCTATCAACCACGCCCGCGCCGACGGTTCTGCCGCCTTCGCGAATGGCAAACCGCATTCCAGATTCAATGGCCACTGGGGTAATCAGCTCCACTTCCACCAGAATGTTATCGCCGGGCATCACCATTTCAACGCCTTCAGGCAATTTGATGTTGCCGGTTACGTCGGTGGTGCGCACGTAGAACTGAGGGCGGTAGTTATTGAAGAACGGGGTGTGACGGCCACCTTCATCTTTGGACAACACGTAGACGTTGGCCTTAAACTTGGTGTGGGGCTTGATGGAACCTGGCTTGGCCAGAACCATGCCGCGCTCGACGCTGGTTTTATCAATACCGCGCAACAGGGCACCAATGTTGTCGCCCGCCATGCCTTTATCAAGCAATTTACGGAACATTTCAACCCCGGTGACGGTGGTTTTGCGGGTGTCGGTCAAGCCGATGATTTCAACTTCATCGCCCACGTTGACCTGACCACGCTCCACACGGCCGGTAACAACGGTACCGCGACCTGTAATCGTGAACACGTCTTCAATGGGCATCAGGAAGGGCTGGTCAATGGGGCGCTCAGGGGTGGGGATGCTTTCATCGACGGCATCCATCAATTCCCAGATGGTGTCAACCCATTTGTCTTCGCCACGTTGGGTTTTGGCACCCGATTGCATTTTCTCAAGGGCTTTGAGAGCCGAACCACGCACAACCTTGATGTTGTCGCCATCAAATTCGTATTTGGTCAGCAGTTCGCGCACTTCCATTTCAACCATGTCGAGCAGCTCATCATCTTCGACCATGTCCACTTTGTTCAAGAAGACCACGATGTTAGGCACGCCCACCTGACGAGCCAACAGAATGTGCTCACGGGTTTGGGGCATGACACTGTCGGTACCGGCCACTACGAGGATGGCACCATCCATTTGGGCGGCCCCTGTGATCATGTTTTTGACGTAGTCGGCGTGGCCTGGGCAGTCCACGTGCGCGTAGTGACGATTGCCGGTTTCGTATTCTACGTGAGCGGTGGCAATGGTAATACCACGGGCTTTTTCTTCGGGAGCGGCGTCAATTTGGTCAAAGGCGCGGGCTTCAGAACCACCGGCGGCAGCCAATACGTTGGTGATGGCAGCAGTCAGGGTGGTTTTACCGTGGTCAACGTGGCCAATGGTACCGATGTTGACGTGAGGTTTGTTACGTTCGAACTTTTGGCGGGCCATAAAGGCGTCTCCTTAAAGGCAAGAGGGGGGAACAAGACATTGAACTTATAAACGGCGTACCGACCGAGATTGGGCGACTGGAGAGACCTCAGAAAACCGGTTGCCAAGCCAAAACAAAGCACCGATATTGAACACTCCGTCTCATGATGGCAACATCTGCCGAATCCCGGACGGTACTTGTATGAGGCAAGACTGCCACAAAGTGGGTAAAAATAAAAGAGGGCAGTCTTGTAAAAACGTCAAAAACGTCTACAAAAATAACAGCCACGTTAAGATAAAGTTCATTACAATGAGGCTCATGCTGCCAATAACCGCCGCTTGGGTACTGGCTCGACCCACTTCACGGGCGCCCCCTGCGCAATGAAGCCCACTCCAGCAGGCAATCGTGCCAATCATCAGGCCAAAAACCAGTGCTTTAACCACGCTGGCCATTAAATCGGAGGGTTTGAGGTTTAACCAGACAGAATCGAGAAACTGGCCAGTGGTCACGCCCGCCATGACCCTCGAAATTACCATCCCGCCTAAAATACCCACCACTTCAGCCAGGATAGTCAGAAGCGGCAAGCTTAAAATAAACGCCCAAACGCGCGGTGCAATCAAATAGCGCTGCAGACTTACTTTGCAAATTCGCAAGGCATCAAGCTGTTGACTCACCGCCAGATGGCCTAGCTGCGAGGCGGTGGATGTAGCACATCGAGCGGTAACGGCCAGCGCGCTGAATAAAGGGGCAATTTCTCGAACAATGGAAAGGGCAATGCCTGCTCCAACATAGGCCTGGGCACCATTGTCGGCCATTTTGATGGCGGCCTGCAACGACAATACAGAGCCTGCAATCATACAAATGATGAGCGCCATGGGCAGTGAGTCCACCCCAATCAAGCCTATTTGGCGAAAGGTTTCATTCAGGCGAAATCGCGCGCAAAAGGGCTGCTGGATGGTTTCTCCTGCCATCAGGCTCAGTTCACCCACGGCGGTAATGGCACGAATCAACGGATGGCTCATGGGGCTGGCGTCCCCGGTTCGTCTCTTGAGGTCTCAATCAGAGCCTCTAATAAGGCTGCAAGCCCGGTTTTGGTTTTCGCCGAGGTGACGATAACCGGATTTGGTTTCCAGGCTTGCCTGAGGGCTGAAACGGTTTGCTGGTTGACCTGATCGCTTTTGGTGCCCACAATCCAGAGAGGTTGTTCAAACTGAGTCGCCCAGAGGCGGGTGTTGGCATCAATTTCTTTTTGTCCGTGTCGGCTATCAACCAGTAAAAGCAAGCCCTTGAGCGTTTTGCGCTTCAGTAAAAAGGTATCCAGCCCTTTGCCCCAATCGGCCAGCAGGGATTTGTTCACCTTGGCGTAGCCATAGCCAGGCAGGTCAACCAGAATGATCGCGTGTTTGGTGCCCGTCTCATCATGTTTCAAGGTGACTTCATAGCGATGAACCAGTCGTGTCTTGCCAGGAGTCGCGCTGGTATAGGCCAGCTTGTGACGATGACAGAGCGCGTTAATTAAGGACGATTTGCCGACGTTGGAGCGACCCAGAAAAGCATATTCTGAGAGAGTTTCATCGTTTTGATACAATTCGGGCGGTTGGCTGTCAATCATACGAGCTGAAATCACCCGCCAGCTGCTGGCTGATTTGGCCGCATCTTTCAAGCGGTGAGTGGTCTGAGTATTGGGCTTGTCATGGGGCGATGTTCGCGGTGTCATAGGCCTAGTATATCTTAATTTGCCCGTTGGTTTGTCGTGTATGAAGGCATGTCTTCTTTTTCAGCATCCCCACAAAATCGTATTCTAATTGCCACCGATGCCTGGATGCCCCAGACTAATGGGGTAGTCACCACGCTTGTCAGTTTGAAGCGAGAGCTCCAATGGGCAGGCTATGACGTTTCGGTCATTACGCCAAATGATTTTCTGCGGGCGCCTTCCTGGTATCCTGGGGTAAATTTGGCCTTGCCGTTTGGATTTCCAAAAAAATTTGATGCGCTGCGTCCCAATCGTGTCTTGATTGCCACCGAAGGCCCCATTGGCCTGGCGGCTAGAGCCTATTGCAATAAGCGTCATATTCCGTTTGTGACCATGTATACAACACGGTGGCCAGAATATTTTGAGGCACAACTGGGATGGCCGCCCAGAGCCATGACTTACAGGTGGCTTCAATGGTTTCATCGACATTCACAAGCGTTGCTGGTGTCGACGCCTTCATTTATGGGCGAGCTTTTGCAACGAGGCTTTCAAAATATTTCGCTGTTGCCTCGCGGGGTGGACACGCATCGGTTTCACCCGATTGACCCCGATGAAAAAGCCCGATTTCTGCCGCAATTGCCTCGGCCGTTATTTTTGTACGTGGGGCGGGTCTCCAAGGAGAAAAATCTGGGCGCGTTTTTAGGCCTAGATTTACCCGGAACCAAAGTGATTGTGGGATTGGGGCCTGATGAGGAAGCTCTAAAATCCAAGTATCCACAGGCGGTTTTTCTAGGAGCCAAGCATGGCACCGAGCTCTCTCATGTCTATGCCTGCTGTGATGTGTTTGTATTCCCAAGCAAGACCGACACGTTTGGGCTTGTGATGTTAGAGGCGTTGGCCAGCGGCTTGCCCGTGGCGGCGTATAATGTGACAGGCCCCAAAGATATTTTTAGCCTCGATCATGAGACGGGGTTTTTGAGTGAAGACTTCACTGAAAACGGCTTGCAACAAATGGCCATATTAGCCTGGAAAGCCCTTGAGGAGGGACGTCTGTCGCCTGATCAATGTTTAAAAACGGCACAACGCTTTAGCTGGCAAAGTGTTATTGAACGCCTGCTGGCGGTGACCCCTGTGTTTGAATGGTCTTAGCCATGACAACCGCGCAGACCTCTGGGACTCAAACCCATCGGGTTTCTATTTTGATTCCTGTTTTTAATGAGCGCCTCTGGTTACCCAAAATGCTTGAGAAATTGCAGCATCCGGCGCTGAGAGCCACCTATGCGTCATTGAACTGGGTGTTAGAACTAATTATTATTGATGACGGCTCTAGCGATGGGACGCGCCAATGGCTCGAAACCTGGACGCCAACACAAGATCCTCAGCGGGTTAGAGCCATCTATTTACCTAAAAACATGGGAAAAGGGGCTGCCATCAGAGCTGGATTGAAGCTGGCCACTGGTGACGTCATCGCGATTCAGGATGCGGATCTTGAATATGACCCGGCCGATTACCCTCCATTGATTCAATTGGTTATGGATGGCTATGCCGATGCGGTTTATGGGACGCGGCTTGTACCCGGCAAACCTGTGCGAGCCTTTAATATTTGGCATTACTGGGGCAATCAGTTCTTGTCGCTTGCAACCAATGTGTTGTTCAACACGACCCTGACGGATATGGAAACCGGCTGTAAGATTTTTCGCGCCGATTTGCTCAAATCTCTGCCGTTAAGAGCCCATCGGTTTGAGTTTGAGCCAGAGGTGACGGCTCTTTTGCTCAAACGCGGTGCTCGACTGTATGAAGCCCCAATTTCCTACCATGGACGAAATTTTGACGAGGGTAAGAAAATTCGCTGGGTCGACGGCTTCTGGGCGTTGTGGACGTTATTGAAATGTCGACTTTAGGCTAAAAATCGGCTCTTTCTCAACGTTATTCGTCGCCAGGACGGGTTCGCACAGGGTCTTCTTTATCGACAGCCACGTAGGCAATACCAAGCGTCAGCAATGCAGAGCCGACCGCAATATAAAAGAGTTTAATGCCATCGAGCATTTTCTGTGGCTCAGAAACCAGATCCGCCCAAGAATCGCCCTTCAGCACAAAGGGTAGCGCCGAAAACGTAACTCCCAAAGCTGCAAAAACTAAAAACCAGGTTAAAAGACCAACAGGACGCGACTTGAACGCCATGACTTGTAAACTCCGACAAGAAAAACAACTAGGATTGACGTCGATTATACCACCATTCAAACGGCGCAAAGGTTCTGGCAAGCGTTCCCTTGATTTTTTCTTTTACATAGGCATCATAAACCAGCACTAAAAACGAAGTTGCAAGCAATAGGGCGCAGCCAATCAGCTGAAGGCCGCTTCGCAATGAGCTCATCAGCGTAAATGATTTGAACGCTTCAAAAAACCAAGACAACGATACGGAGGCGGCTATAAACACGAACCACCACTGCCAAGGTTTAAGACCGGCTGAATCAGTGTCTGGCATTTAGATGCTTATCCTGCCATCAATTCAGAGACTGCAAGCTTTGGATTTTTAATGTATCGCGGCAACTGCGGCAAAATCAACACGCCTGCCACAGCGGCTTGTAAGAAGGCGTAGGCAAGCCATAACAAATTCCAGTAAAGATTGGTAGCGTTCCAGTCCACCTGGCCTTGAGCTGAGAACCAAAGTAGCAACCAATCTGCCGAAATAACATGCCAGTGCAGCAGATACCAGATACTAATCACAAGGTTAAATCCAACCCAAATAGCCATCGGCAAAAGCTGTTTATAGAGCGCCCAATGCCAAAACTGACCAATGGTAATGAAAAACACCATGCTGCCGTACCAGTAAGGAGGGTCACGATCCAGATTGGCTTGGTTGGCGATAATCAGGAGCGAAAAAATTACAAACTGGATAAAGCCCATCAAAGCCATGCAAAAGAACATGGGGCGGCGCCAAATATTGGTTTCTTTGCCAAAATCCAGAAACGTGAGCCCAATCGTAATGACAGGAATACCAACCGTCCAGATGGTGGCCCAGTAGGGATCCATATATTTCAGCATTTGATAGAGCGCTAAAAAATACCAGTCTGAAAGAATGGGCAGAGGGGTGACCTCTGGGTTGGCGCGCGAGCCGGACTCTGTTGGGAAAATAATACTGGTGATAAGTAACATGGCAATGACGCCAAAGACCGCCCAACGCGACAAGTTAATGCGCTTCATGCGGTTTTGATAAAAATAAAGCTCAGAAATCACAAGTAATATCAGTGAAATACCAAAATGAAGCGAGAAGAACCGCGTCATGGTAGCTTGCCCGATAGAAGCTCCTCCCATCAGGATTTGTGACGTCGTCACGCCCTGATGGGTTAGGTTGCCAATAATTTTGGTGGTTGCACCAATGATATTGGGTAAAAACCAAGTCAAATCCCGGCCAGCGACAGTCTCCCAAGGCCAATGCCAACGACCCGGAGTAATATCAAGATAGGTGGGAAACGTTGCAAACACCTTGGTCGCCCAGAAGGCACGCTGGTTCCAAATCAACAGATAGCCGGTGAGCCCTGAATACATGGCCACCAAGAGCAACACGAGTGCCAGAATAAACGTCAGCTCACCCTTGTTTTTATATTCGCCGGCAAACCACATACGATAAATTCGCAACGTGGCGGCAATGATCATACAGTCAGCGCCATATTTGTGAAATCCACGAATGATGGAACCAAACGGTACGTTGGCCATAATGGCATTAATCGAATCAAACGCTTGCGCGGTGGTGGGGATATAAAATGCCACCAGAATCAAGCCGCTTGTCATGACCAATACCCAGGCTAAATAATAAATGCCACCGAGCATATACCAGGGAGAACTTTTGCGCTGGTCCGATTTGGTCTCATCAAAAAGGTCAATTTTGCCCACGCGCTCTAAGATAAATTTCCACCCAGAAAGAAGCAGCGACATGACGGCTTGCATGATTGTAGTCATTGGGCAAGATGACCCAGATTTCAGCGTTTGAGGCGCAACCATATTATGAAATCCCTCCGGTTTCAGCTTCCTGAATAATTAAGTCGTCACCTGCAATAACCCAGGTAAACTGCCTCGGTGGACGCGGTGCCGGCCCACTGACGACTTTTCCCGGAATTTGAACCCCTTTTCCATTATCTTGGGTTTGAAGGGGGTCAAAAACACTTAAATGGCAAGGGCAAGCAAAATGCGGTGTTTTAGCTTGGGGATAGTTATAATTGGCCGCTTCTGCAGGATCTTGCAAATAGTTGAACACGCAGCCCATATGGGGGCAAATGCGACTTAAGACATAAAAGTCAGGTTTACCGTTTTTGTCTTCAGGCAAACGAACCGCAAATGCCGGAATGCGGGTTGCCTGAAATCCACTGGCGGTATATTCTTTGCTGCGCTGGCCAAACGTGAATGTTTGCACGTCCCAGGCTTTCGGAAAATCAGCGAGTTTAAAGCGAATTTCACGCTCCTTTTGGGGCATATCTGGCCCAGCGACCAATCCACCGGTACCCACCCACTCTGTAAAGGGCTTATTCTTGGTGTCGATTTTAGTATCCGCTAGGGCGCCCAACGATGGCCGCAAGTATCGCAGCGCTGGCGACATAAACGCCCCCGCCACCGCAAGCATCGGTACACCTAAAATAAGCTTCAAAAACGTACGGCGATCCATCAGAATTATCCTTCATGCTCAATAGAATTTTTTGATGGGGGTTGTTCTGCAGAAGCTTCCGACATTTGTGGCAGCCCCAAAGGGGGTGTGACCACAAGGGCGTCTTCTTCTGGCAGATCATTTTTATAGGCAAAGGTTCGCACATGACGTACAAGCTTTAAAAGCATGGGCTCGTCAAATACGAAATCATTGTCTTTGTCCACGTTGCCAAGCCAGGCTGGCATTCCGGAAGGGTAAATCCCTTCGCGAAGATACTTGACCAGTTGGGCGTCTGTGCGGTTATAAAGCCGACGATAATCGTGGAAGTTCGCGGGTGGTGGAATAAACAAGCCCCCGTGGACCTTGCCAGCGGCCAATTCGTGGCTACTCGGATGTCCCGTATGCAAGGGGCCATTGCCATAGCCCTCTTTGCCGTGACACACGGCACAGTTGGCGCCATAGATGCTCGCCACACTCAGCGGTTTGCCTGAGCGACTTTTGTAAGCAAAATCGCCCGCACCTGCCAAATAACGCACATAAAAAAGTGCCGCCCAGCGTTCATCACGCGAGAGCTTATCTTGAAATGCGGGATGCTGGGATGGGAGAATTTGCGGACGTTCGTGACTTTTACCTTGCACCTCTGGTGCCTCACCCGTGGTGAGCATCAGGTAGGTGTCAATGGGCGTTGTATAGGCCAGCTTGGTTTGTGCGCCTTTTTGTTGCCAAAAGTTTGCCGCGTGGCAGCTGGCACAATTTTGAGAATAGACACTTTTACCTGCAACTAGCGAAGGTGGCTGAGAGGGGAAGGCAAAATCTTCACGAACAAGGCGCTCATCTTTAACGGGAACATACTCACGCGTGGAGAATTTCTCACCCCCTGCCGGCAGATCCTCATCGTTGTTTTGAGGGGGCGAAATGCTACACGCGGATAAACCCATCGACACGGTGAGAATAAACGCAAGCGAGGTGAGTTTAAACCAGAATGTTTGACCCAGTGACATCATATTCATCCTTTAAAAAAGCTAAAAGCCATTCAACGAGGCAATCGAATAGTTACCTTGCGTGTTAATATCCAAAAAACGGAATCCATGAAATGGACGCCCAAGTAATAATAAGGCCAAAGAAGACCCACAAAAACCATGGTACCGGATGATGGCCAATTTCAAATTCGGCGTATTCTTTATCTTTGGATTGCGTCTCTGAAGGGAGGGCTTCGGGGGTGTTTGGGACTTGAGCCGACATCGTGTTAATCCTCTAGAACAGAAAACTTGGACTCTTCCATGTTATCCAGCTTGCCAGCCCTGGCGGCCCAAAAGAGCGCCCCGGCTGCAATAACAAAAAAGAGACCGCAAATGGCAAAGGCGGCATAGTAACCTGCACCAAGACCACCGGACAAACAAGAAGGACACATAGGATATTCTCGATTCTGATCTACAAAAGTCAGTGCGGTTAGTGACCCCCGTAAGGGCGACCATAGCCGTAAATGTAACGCGACTCTTTATTGTGGTGAGAGGGGTTTAAATTATTAATTTGATTAAAGTTGTGACTCAAGGCTTCCGGCGCATCCAGCTGAGAGAATGAGACCACATCCACCCGTCCTGATGGCGTGTCTGAGGATTGCGGCAGCGTTTTGACAAAAGCTGTTAAATAGAGCATGCTCTCATCGCTCAGAGACTTTTGCCAACGCGGCATTCTGGAGCCTGCAACACCGTGAGCAATGCGGTAGTACCACATATCATCTGAGTAGGCCTTGTAGAAGGAGCGCGTCAGATTGGCCGGCTTTTTCACCATAGTCATGCTAACAGAACCGTTGCCACGGCCTGCCATACCATGACATTGAGAGCAGTTTTGCATGTAAATGCCACGACCTGCGTTGGCAGCGGCAGAGGAGTTAACATCCACTTTTTCGGAAATCAAGGCATAATGATCTCGAATTTCTTGAGGCGGCATAATCCAGTTGGGTATTTTACGTTTTGAACCAATGGTTTGCAGGTAAGCCACCAAATCCGTCATTTCGTCCTGGCTCAGGTGAGAAAAAGAGGGCATAATAGAGCCTGGCTTGACTTTTCGAGGATCTAGGTGGTGCGCCACATGCCATGCACTGGCGTATTTACCGCCAATATTTGAGAGATCAGGACCCGTGCGCTCCGTACCCAAGACGTGAGGCGTCTCGTTGATATAGTCGCCGGCTTGACTTAACTCGCCACCTTCCCAATCTTGGTAGCGCGTAAATTGCGAGTGGCAGTAAAAGCAGCCTTCTCTTCGGTAAATGTTTCGGCCACGAAGCTCTTGTGCCGTGTAGGAGACGGCCGCTTTTGAGGGTGCCGGCTGGAACGTAGCCGAGGGCAGAATGGTTGTGATAAAGATAATCGTCAGGAAGATGAGGGCTACAAAGCAGCCACCCATAATGTATGTAAGTCGATCGTTCATAAAGTTACCAAAAACTATCTAAAAATCAGATCTATAACGGATTAGACGTACAACTGACCATTGGGAGATTGAGGTAATGGCTCGCCCACTTTGCTAAACACCGTTTTGTAAATATTGATCATAAACAAAACTTGGCCTGTCACAATCATGAGACCCGATATAAAGCGCACCAGCATGTAGGGCTCCATTTCAATGGCCCACTGATCTACTGGAATATTAAAGTGCCAGCCTGCCGCCTGAATCAAGCCAGCAATCGTTAAATCCACCAACATCACGATCCAGCCCACCAAAGTCAGCCAAAAATGCCAGAGCGCTAAACCTTTGCTGTAAATTTTTCGCTGCATGATGCGGGGGATTACAAAATAGATGGCTGAGAAGGAAATCATTGAGAATGTGGCCAGTAGCGCCAAATGAGCGTGCCCGACAACCCAATGACTAAAGTGCAAGTACCAGTTGATGGAGCGTGTGGCCTGAAAAGGCCCCTGCATACAAGTGAGCATGTAGGCGATTCCTGCAGCCACTGCAAATCGCAGCGGCACGTGATCGGCAACCATGTGCCAGCGCCCGCGCAAGGTCATAAAGAAGTTAATGAGCACGGTAAATACGGGCACCAGCAGAAAGACACTGGAAATGACCGCAATGGCCTTCAGCCACTCTGGCACCGGTGCCTGAAGCACGTGGTGCGTCCCGGTGGGGGCATAAAACATGCCGATTGTCCAGAAGCCAATCATTGAGAGCGTATGACTGTATAGTGGAGCACCCGTGTAGCGCGGCAAAAGATAGTATAAAATACCCACGCCGCCCACGGTAAACCACATCCCTAAGATGTTATGGCCGTAAAACCAGCCGGCAATGGCGTCGTTAAGGCCATTAAACTGTACAAAGGCGCGGTTACCAATGAGATAGACAATGGGGAACCAAAAAAGCGCGCCCAAAAAATACCAGGTGGTGACATACCATTTTTTTTCGGGGCCGGTCAAAATGGTCGCATAGACGTTTACGCCTGTTAGCAGAAGGCCCGCCATGACCATCCAGTCAAAAATGCCATTGAGCTCTGCGTATTCACGGCCTTCAGTGTATCCGTTTGCAAGAGACCAAAGCCCGGCAACCATCAGGACATTCCAGACAATGCACGTTAAGTTACCTAGACGCTCGCTCCATAAGCGATCACGTTTCGACAACAGTGTTGAGAGATAAAACATACAGCCTACATAGGCCATTGAGAGCCAGCCTACCAAAATGCTGTTAATGTGCAACGGACGAACTTTACCGAAGGTGAGCTGGGCAACTCCTTTGGTTAAATCGGGCCACACCATCAGTGCCCCAGCAATTAATCCAAATGTCACCCCAAACAGCAGCCAGAAGATCGCGGTGATTAAGAAGTTTCGACTCGCGCTGTGAGGCTCGTCTGTCCAGATAGCGCTAAATGTTTTTGCCAGAAGCCCGTTCATACTGTCCTTTCGGCGTAATGAGTCGATTGCGACTCTTCTACAAAAAAATATGAGAATGGGTCTTTGTGAATTAGCCGAGAACGTCGGCGCTTTTTAAAACAGAGAAGACCCTGACGTTTATGAACACTCTATTCAAAACAAATGACGGCGTGAAGTCATTTCATAAAAAATATATCAACTATGGTTTACTGTATCATAATCGACGTGTAGAGCATGTCGCTTAAACAGGTGTTTTTCAATGACTTTTCTCAAACTTTGCTCGTATTCACATAGTTTGCTCAATCGTTATGCCTGACCCACTTTTAACAGTGTCGCATTTAAGTATTGCGTTTCCCTCAAAAGCGAGCGCTCCATTTAATAAGCTACTTTTAGCGGTTCGAGATGTCTCTTTTGAGATTTATTCCAATGAGTTGCTCGCGCTGGTTGGAGAATCGGGTAGTGGCAAGAGCCTGAGCAGCCTAAGTCTGTTGAATCTCATTCCAGCACCCGGTCGCATTGCAACAGGAACTATTTGCTTTGATGGACAAAATCTTTTAACGCTCAACGAGCCTGCCATGCGACGCATTCGAGGGCGGCAGATTGCCTACATCCCTCAGGACCCCATGACCTCTCTGAATCCGGTTCTTACCATTGGCAGCCAACTGATGGAGATTTTGAGACATCATTTACATCTGGATGATGCGGCCGCCAGAGCCCGTGCCATTGAATTGCTCGATTTAGTCAGGATTCCGCATGCCGCCGAGCGATTGAGCGAATACCCGCATCAATTTTCCGGTGGCATGCGACAGCGGGTGCTGATTGCCATGGCCTTAGCCTGCCAACCTAAACTCTTAATTGCCGATGAACCAACAACAGCGCTTGATGTCACGGTTCAGGCACAAATTCTGGATGTGTTTCGAGATCTGCGAGCGCAGATGAATTTAACCGTTTTGCTCATTACCCATGACTTGGGTGTCGTGGCCGAAATGGCCGATCGTGTGGCGGTAATGTACGCCGGGCGCATTGTAGAAGTGGCCGATGTTGCCGCTCTGTTTCATAAGCCGGCCCATCCATACACGCAAGCTTTGTTGAGCTCTATTCCAAGATTGGCCAATCAATGGCTTAAGCCTATTGACGGTGTGCCGCCCAGTCTAAACGAAATACCCGAGCAAGGTTGTGCCTTTTTTCCCCGGTGTTTACTTCGGCTGCCCCAGTGTGAAACAGACTCTCCTGAAGAGTTTGTGCTTCAGACTGGGACAGAGGGTGCGCGCCACACCACAGAGTGCCATTGGGCACAACAGCAAGACATTACCTGGCTGAAAACCGGTAGTGGCTAACAAACCACTCATTTCCGCCCTGATATCCCCATAATTCAGCACAAGCCATAAAGAAGATGCGCCAGTAATGCCACCACGTCGTGGCCTCGTCGGGTCCGTAAATGTCGCCCAAGAGGGGTTTGATTCGCGCGCGGTTTCGATCCATATTGGCAAGCCAGGCGTTGGCGGTTTTTTCGTAATGGGTGCCATTGACGGCCCATTGCGCTTCCAGTGTTAAATGGCGCTGAAAATAATGAAATAAATCCGCCGAAGGCATGGTGCCGCCTGAAAAAAAGTGACGGGTTAGCCAGTCTGAGGCATCGGCGTCGTCATAATGGTAAGCAAAGCGCCGGTGAGTAAAGATATGCACAAACAGTTTGCCTTGAGGTGTCAACCAGCGTTGGATGCGCTCAAACATCAGACCGTAATTTTTCAGATGCTCCATCATCTCGATAGAAACAACGCGATCAAAATGGCCGTTGGCTTCAAAGTCAACAATATTGGCTGTTATAACCTCCAGATTAGTAAGGCCTTGCGCTTGCGCTTGTGCATCAATAAAGGCTTTTTGGCTGGCTGAGTTGGAGACGGTGACTATCTGACTTGCCGGAAACTGTTTGGCCATCCATAGAGACAATGACCCCCAGCCGCACCCAAGTTCGAGAATTCGCTGACCGTTTTCAAGCTGTGCACGCGTGGCATACAGGCTGAGCATGGCCGCTTCTGCCTGGTCGAGATTGACGCAGCCAGGCTGCCAGAGTGCGCAGCTGTACTTGAGGTGAGCACCAAGGGTGTGCTGAAAAAACGCAGCAGGGACTTCATAATGTTGAGCGTTGGCGGCTTGGGTCTCAATGGCCAGTGGGCTGTAGTTCAATTCTGAAACAAAGGCCATCAGCGTTGCTTGCTCATCTTCAATGGACGGCCGTTGATGCTCCTGAAGTTTTTGGGCAAGCATTTTGCGAATGCCCCAGCGAATCAGACCGTCTGGCAGCAGACCCGTTTGCAGGAGTTTATCACTCAGCTGCATGGGACGTGCTGTCTGAAGCGAGGGGGCGGCTTCACTGAGTGTCGCACCTGGCTGGGTTTGGGTTGACGATAATGCATTCATATGATGGGGTTAACCTTTGACAAACCACGGGAAAAAGGGTGAGGTGCGACGCTGATATTCGGCGTAATCGGCCCTCGTTTTTAGGGCATGGGCTTCGGTGGCAGCCACGCCGGTTACTTTGGTTAAAAACAGTAACATCAACAGTGGCGAGAAAAGGGTCACCCATCCTGCTGGCACGTTGAGCGCAATCACATAATAGCCGAGCCACATCAACCATTCGCCAAAATAGTTAGGATGTCGCGAGAATCGCCAAAGGCCACTCTGACATGTTTTACCTCGGTTCGCCGGCTCTTGCTTGAACCGTTTCAGCGTATCATCCGCCCACCATTCAATGAGCCAGCCAACGGTAAAAACCAACACGCCAGCAACATCCCATAAGCCCAAGCTACTGCTTGAAAACCGGCAGACCCACCAAATGGGCAACGAGACGGTCACCATCAAGAGGCCTTGAAGTTGATAGACCCCAAACATCGTGAGCTCCGGGCGGGGTTGCCACTGGTGACGAAACGCGGTGTAGCGGGCATCTTCTTTGGGATGCTCGTTTAAAAAACGCTTCAGTAAATAGAGGCCCAGTCGCAAGCTGGCCAAAATTGCCAATGTGGCCAAAACAGCTGGCCGTCCGACTGGCAAAATGTTCAGGGGCATTTGCAAGGCGTAAACAAGGGCCAAAATGCCCAGCCCAAACCCCCAGAATACATCAATCACCCCAGCATTTTTGATGATCCGTGCCAAGCCATAAATGCCTGCAATCGCCAAGGCCATGCCAGCATAAATATTCAGTAATGCCCAGCCATCCTGAGCTGAAAATGAAGTCATCATGAGATTTTATCGCGAATCACAGGCAAGAATAACGCGCTGAGGGGGGCATGCTTGGGCAAGCGAATCAGCGCCCAAAGCACATAGGTCGAAGTGGCAATATTGCCCAAACTCATCAGTAAGACAAACCAAAGCAGTTTTACCCACAAGAGACGCTCTCGAAAGGCAATCCAGACAAAAACGATGAGAAATCCCGCGTAGGCATCGAGTAGGGTCGCCCTAAACCAAGGATTTCCGCTGACCTGAGGCGGAATCAGAAACATATTCTGCTGAAGACAGGCCGAAATCACACCCGTAAGCATCACCAGCAATATCAGGCTGAACAACGCAATGAGAAACCCTCTCATGCGGCCATTGCCTTTTTGCCCGATGCTTTCTGATTCAGGCGCAGATTGTTGGGACGGGTAAATATCGCTTGAACGACCGAAATATTGCGCATTTGGAAAGCAGCGGCGCAGTACATTAAATAATAATGCCATTTCCGCATGAAGGTTTCATCGAGTCCCATGGCTGGGTAGTCGCTTGCGTGAGCCAAAAAACGCTCGTTCCATACGCGCAGGGTTTTGGCATAGCTCAGTCCAAAATCCTCCATCGACAGCAGGGAAATATCGCCGGCTCGCCCAAGTGCTTGTAAAACACGGCTAATGGAGGGTAGCAATGAACCTGGGAAAATATGTTTCTGGATAAAATCCACGTTGTTTTTAAGCAGTTCGTAGCGAGCATCTGGGCAGGTAATCATTTGGATGCCCAAGAGCCCATCGGGCTTCAAAAGCTTTGTGCACTGGTCAAAAAACAGATCAAAATACTGATCCCCCAGGGCTTCAACCATTTCCACCGAGATGATTTTGTCAAACTGACCACTCAGCTCACGATAATCTTTGAGCTGCAAATCAATGCGATTGCTCAACCCTTCGGCGTCAATGCGGGCTTTGGCCAAATTGTACTGGGCTTCTGAAATCGTCACGGTCGTGATTCTGCAGCCATAGGTCTTGGCCACGTGGCACGCCAGGCCACCCCATCCAGAGCCAATTTCCAGCACGTGATCGTCACTAGAGAGGTGCAACGCCTGAGCAAGGCGATCGATTTTTTTGATTTGAGCCGCTTGAAGGGTTTCAGCCGGTGGGCAAGAGGCGGCTTCTTCCTCAAACCAAGCCGATGAGTACATCATAGTGGGATCGAGCATGCGGCTAAAAAATGCGTTGGAGAGATCATAGTGCGCCCGAATATTCTTGCGACTTCCTGAGAGGGAATTCTCCTGCAGCCGATGCATCAGGCGATTGACGCCGCCTAGAAAATTTAGATACCAGGCTTTGTTGCGAGACCCTTCGAGCAAGGGCGACGTATTGACATTGAGCAAGGCCCATTGAATAACAGCCTCCAGATCGGGTGTGTCCCAGAGACCTTCGACGTAGGCTTCGCCAAAGCCAATATGACCAAAGGCAATGATTTTAGAAAAAAAGGCCCCATCCTGAATGACAATTTCAGCACTGGGCAGATTGGCCGACGCTGAGCCGAAGGTCAGGATCGAATGATCGGGCAGGGTGAGCTGAAGGTGCCCTTGGCGCATATGGTGCAAGCTATGAAGAAAAACATTTTGCGCTATCTGCTGCAAGCGCGTTAAACGTTGTTTTGAAAGGCCTCGATTCATCAGAAGATGGGATGACTTCAGATTATCTGAACGCCCCACAGTGTCATCATCCAGGGGATTTGAATGAGCCGCTGACGGCTTTGGATAAGTGTTAACCCATGTGGACTCTAGTACGTGCATGGTAGTAAAATGACCTTTTCATCGTCGTCGTGATCTTCATCTAAAATCCAGGGTAAGTCTACCCAGTCATAACCGTATAAAACCAGATGCATTAGGATTTGTGTCACTTTTTGTGCCAACCTGATGCAATCAGGGTTTTGACATCTCAGACGTTACTGATGGCTCATACAAGTGACTCATAATAGCGTTCTGGCTCAAATTTTTAGATTTTACTTGAGAATTTACTTGGCTGAGCCTAGGAGGAGGGTTCTTGGGCGATGACGCTTTCGGTTGGGATTTCAGCATCATCGTTCAGACCCGCCACAACGCGTGTAACGTTTGCGATTTCATCATCTTCACTAATGGCTTGAATGCGAACTCCGGTGGCCATCCGCCCCTGTTTTGGAATGTCGCCCGCCCGTATTCGAACCACAACCCCATTGGCGGATGCAATCATGAGCTCATCATCGTCGCGCACAACGCAGGTGCTTCTGACGCGGCTTTTATCGTTTTTAAACTTGGTGCAAATAAGGCCAATGCCGCCTCGGGCTTGATCTCGAAATTCGCCCAAGTCCATGCGTTTTCCAAACCCGTCATTGGTGAGCAAAAACAGCGTGGAGCCACCCTGATCAGAAGGGGCATTGTCCTGAGGCGAAATAATGCTAAAGTCCACAATAGTATGGTTGGGTCGCAGTCGAATGGCCGTCACGCCGCGCGCGGTACGTCCTAAGGGGCGTAAATCTTTATCGCTACTGAAGCGAATCGCCATGCCGCCACTGGTGCCAATAAACACGTCATCACCAGAGCTACAGGGCAGAACCCACTTAAGCTTGTCGCCATCTTCCAGGCCAATGGCAATTAGGCCATTGCGACGGACGTTTTCAAACTGACTCAGCTCAGTTTTCTTGATCCAGCCTTTTTCAGTCAGCATCACCAAATATTGCGATTCAGAAGCTTTTTCAACGGTCTGCACGGCTGTAATTTGCTCGTCTTGTGCCAGCGGCAGAAGGTTAATCATCGCTAACCCTTTGGCGGTGCGTCCCCCTTCGGGTAAATCGTAGATTTTAAGCTTGTAGGCGACGCCTTTGGTTGTAAAAAACAGGACATTATCGTGCATGTGGGTGGCAAAGAAATGCGCCACATCGTCTTCTTCGCGGGTCTTGATGCCGCCTTTGCCGCGGGTGGCTCGACGTTGACGCTCAAACGAATCTAGCGATATCCGCTTGATATAGCCTTGTCGAGTAATAAACACGGCCATGGGCTCATTTGGGGTCAGATCCTCAATGCTAAATTCGGCATCGGTTCCTGGATCAATTTGCGTGCGCCGCTCATCGCCGTACTTTTCACGAAGTTCTTTCAGCTCATCTTTGATAATCATCAAGACGCGATTGCGATCGGCCAGAATGGCTTTAAAATCGGCAATTTGGCGAGTCAGCTCGCCATGCTCCTCGGCAATTTTCTCGCGCTCCAAGCTGGTCAAGCGGCGCAGCTGCATTTCAAGAATCGCGTTTGCCTGATCGTGATCCAGCCCATACTTGCTCATTAACCCTTGGCGTGCTTCATCGGTAGCTTTGGATTTTCGAATGGTTTCAATCACCGCATCCAAATCCCCAAGGGCAATCATCAATCCTGCCAATAAGTGGGCTCTGGCAGATGCTTTTTTCAATAGAAACTGGGTTCTGCGCACCACTACCGATTCACGGAAGCTGATAAACTCGCTCAAGACATCGACAATACCCAGTAATCGGGGCTGCTTGTTGACCAGTGCGAGCATATTCACCCCAAAAGTGGTCTGCAGTTGGGTCTGCTTGTAGAGATTACGAAGAACCACGTCTGGCATGGCGTCGCGCTTGAGTTCAATGACCAATCGCAACCCATCGCGATCGCTTTCGTTGCGCAAATCACTAATGCCCTCCAGGCGCTTTTCTTTGACCAACTCCGCAATTTTTTCAGTCAAAACAGAGAGATCAACCTGATAAGGAATTTCTGTAATGATGATGGCTGTGCGCTCTTGACGACCGCCGCCTCCGGGTATTTGCTCAATATGGGTTTTAGCGCGCATAACGACAGAGCCGCGGCCGCTGCGATAAGCATCGCGAATACCCTGCAGCCCTAGTATGGTACCGCCGGTCGGGAAATCAGGCCCCTTGATGTAGCCCATCATCTCATCAGGGCTGAGATCTGGATTGTCAATCAGCGCCGTGAGCCCATCAATGACCTCTGTCACGTTAAAGGGGGGAATATTGGTTGCCATGCCCACGGCAATCCCGCTAGAACCATTGAGTAGCAAGACCGGCAGACGCGTTGGCAGCACATCCGGCTCTTCTTCAGAACCATCGTAGTTGGCCACAAAATCAACCGTATCCTGCTCGATGTCTTCGAGCATGGTGGTGGCAATATGGGTCAGTTTACACTCGGTGTATCGCATGGCAGCGGCGTTATCACCCTCGATGCTGCCAAAGTTGCCGTGGCCATTTACAAGGGGGTATCGACTTGCAAAACTCTGCGCCAATCGCACCAAGGCATCATAAACGGCAGTATCCCCGTGCGGGTGGTATTTACCGAGCACCTCGCCCACGACCTTGGCGCATTTTTTAAAGGATTTGTCGGGAGAGAGCCCCAACTCGTGCATGGCGTATAGAATCCGCCGGTGGACGGGCTTAAGGCCATCGCGCAAATCAGGCAAGGCGCGCCCCACAATGACGCTCATGGCGTAGTCAAGGTAAGAGCGCTTCATTTCATCGCGAATGCGAATAGGAACAATTTTACCGTCGCCGAAAAGATTGTTTTGCTTGGTGGCCGCCATTGAAAATGCCTCAGTTAGACTTGAATGTTGGATATCAGCTTCATGAAAATGTAATGTTTAGTCATGTTTATAAGCTTAAAATTATATCGAAAACATAATAGGAATTGTTCTTTGGCCTCAATCCAGAATGGTTGGTTTTTTGGTTGAATTTTTGGTTGAATGTTGAGAATTTTTGATCCCGCCAGAGAACGAGGAGAGCTCGTTCTGCCACTTGGGCAAGGTGAGCTGTGCCCGAATTAAAATGACATGGTTAAGCTGATTGGGGGTTGGGTTGGGCTGATTGAGCCATTGCAGCCGATAACCACCTTCCATGGCCAGATGAGGGTTTATTTGATATCGCAGGCCTGAGAAAAGACGAGCTTGGTTGAAGCCTGCTGGCAACGCGTCCGTATTGTTGATATTCCATAAGAGCTCCTGAACCGTCACGAAGGATATGTTTTTTAGGCGTTTTTGACCCAATGGATGCACAAGCCTGAACATATAGTGAGCCCTGAGTGAGGTTGCTGAATTTTGCTCCAAAAATCTTTCTTCAAGCCGCAGTTGGTGACTTATTTGAGCGTTATGGTAGCCGTGCAAAAGGGTGATTTGCTGCCAAAGCCGATTTTCATAGCGTGTTGGCTGGGGGCTGTCATCTGCGGGTAAGGTTGCAGACCATAAATACCCAGATGTCAGATTGATGTGCTTGGAGATATTCAGGGTCGCCGAGGGGCGAAGAAAAAACACTGACAACCGTGAAATATCATCGCCAAATCGTGGCTGAGCTTCTAAAGTTAATGACACCTTGCCTATCGGCTGCTCCAGAGTGATGGGTGCCCACAGCTGAAGATCATGCTCGACGGCCCAACAACAAACATTAGCCTTATGAATAAAAAACCCCACAAGGCTTGCGATAATTAGCGTTTTTAGGATGCGACCCATCCCAAAAGTATTTGAAAAGTCAGGCTTTGGGGTGCCGAACCAACGCTGAGCCAGCAGGCCGTTTAAAGAGATGTTATTCAAAACATTAAGAAGCATTTCAACATTAGAATATCAGGACAATCTTGACGTTGATGAAAAAAGCCAGATATTTCATAGTATTAGGTGCCTGAGGAATGTTTGAGTCACGTTTAAAATGAACCGATACGATGAAGCCTTAAAGCAATGACGGTCAACTGGAATGAGCGCTACCGCCAGCGGGATACCCCCTGGAATCTTGAAAAGCCTGCTTTGGCTTTTGAAAAACTTGCCCAAGGGGGCTGGTCGCTAAACGATCACGTGTATGCATTGCCCGCGGGTGCTAAGCTTTGGCTGCCCGGTTGTGGGCTGGGCCATGATGCTGCTGTTTTCGGTGATCGAGGCTATGATGTCATTGGTGTTGACCTGGCGCCGCTAGCCATTGCCTCTGCTGACGAGCGGTATGGCCATTTGGCACAATTTCAACTGCAAGATGGTCTTCATCCTGCGAAAAGTCACCATGGGCAGTTTGATGCCGTCATGGAGCATACATTTTTTTGCGCTATTGATCCGGCGTGCCGCAAAGCGTATGCCCGTGCCGTGGCTGCCGTACTTAAGCCGGGAGGAAAATTGTTTGGCATCTTCTGGCTGCATCAGCAAGCAGGGGGGCCACCTTTTGATGTCACCCGCCACGAGCTTAAAGATCTGTTTCTTGATGCGTTTGATTGGCTTGCTTTTGAGCCGAATCCCTGGCCGATGCCTGCTCGAAAGCCGCAGGAATGGCTCTTGGTGCTCTCCAAGAAATAGGGCTGTATTGCCGCATTTTGAGTGACCCCTATTTTAAGAATGAATGCATAGATAGCAACCAGACCTAAAATGCTGTTTCAGGATTCTTTCAACGTTTTCCCTCGCGATTTTTTTGCACAAGAGAGCGCAATGGTGGCTCGCGCCTTGTTGGGGCATCAGTTGCTGCGTCGCTGGCCTGATGGGACTTATTCGCGCTATCGAATTGTGGAGACAGAAGCTTATACTCAGGATGATCCGGCGTGTCATGCCTACGGTAAATCTCCTGCCAGGGCAGGGCGATCGGCTACCCTGTTTAAGGCGCCTGGGATGGCTTATGTCTACCTTATTTACGGTATTTATCACTGCCTGAATGTGGTGACTGAGCCCGAAGGGCGTGCAGGCGCCGTTCTTTTTCGAGCGTTAGAACCACTGGCACCGTTCTCGCCTATGCAAGGTTCGGATGTTTTTTGTACGCGCGGGCCTGGCAAACTTTGCAACGCCTTGCAGATTACCAAAGCCGATTACAACGAAAAATCCATGATGTCACCCGACTCTGATTTATTATTAGTTCAGGCGACTCAACCGGCTTTA
>JAYKJM010000090.1:0-6572 GCA_035285385.1 Vampirovibrionales bacterium | reverse complement strand
CTGAGACATCCATGCTGCCATCTGGGAATTGTATGACATCATAAATGTCTCCTCCCAAGGCATCACAGGGTAAATAAACGCCGGTCACTCTTAATTGGGATGAATTGTAGTGACATTTACTTAAGGGAGATCGCTGCGCGATCAATGGTTCTTGTGTTTGCCAAGGGCTGAGAGATTCGCTATTGGTTGCTTGATGCGGGTTGTCGGCTAAAAACGTCGGCAGAAGGCTTTGTTGTAACTGGCGCGCGGTATAGAGCTCCTTTTCAACGCGTTGATTGCGCTCATAGAGCACGGTATTCAATTGACCGATCTGCTTATTGTATGTTTGTGCCCGCTCAAGGCTTTGAAGCCACTGACTTATGGTTGCAGATTGCGCCAGTACCCAGTCTTTGCCAGGGGTTGGGCGAGCTTTAAGGTAACTGAGCCAATCATGACTTGTCAGAGGTGTGGTGTTTGGATTTTCTGAGCTGATGCATTCTAGCAAAACGTCGTGGCGAGCCCATTGCTCTTCTGAAATGCCACTATTAGACTGTTCATAACGGTCGATGAGTATGGTTTGAGGGGTTTTTTCGGCGGGTGAGGTCTTCTCTTGCAGGCATTCTTGAACAAATTTCAAGCGATCGTCATCCGATCGGGCTGTCTTACAGACCTCCTGAGCGCATGGGCTCGTGCTGTCAAGCACAGATTCTGAACGCTCATTGAAAGAAAATAATGAAGTCACAAAAAACCCTGCCGAAGGCCTGCCATCCAGTTTTATGGTGTAGCGCCTCAAAAAATGAGGCAACTGGTAAGCGTATCGGACATAGAGAAAGACTTCTGCAGTAATTTTTCGAAAAATCACTCTTGCAGTTCGTTTTTGAAATGGTTTAGCAAAATCTTGCTTTAAGATTTTTTGTGTTAAAAAAATCTGCTTTTGCTCTGACGTTCTTTATAAATGGAGGCAGAAACCTTTGAGGACGGATCGTGGCCCGCCCTCAAAGCAGCTCGTTTATGAGACCTTTTGTACCTGATTAAAGGTAAGCTCGACCGGGGTTTCGCGTCCAAAAATGGACACATTAGCCTTCAGACGCTCTTTTTCAAGGTTGATTTCAGTCACCACGCCTTCAAAGTCGGCAAATGGCCCACTGACAATTAACACAGGGTCCCCAACTTTAATATCAATCTCAATTTTGGGAGCGACCACCGTTGGCTGCTGCTGAGAGGCGCCACCACCCAACGCGGCGGAGGCAGAGGCGGCAACACTGGGCTGCAAACGCATCAGGATACGCTTGATTTCAGAATCCTTGGCAGGGATAGGCTTCTTTTCGCCTCCAATAAACTTGGTGACACCAGGCGTATAGCGCACCACATACCAGGAGTCATCATCCAGAATCATTTCCACCAGCACATAGCCAGGAAACACCCGCTCTTCGCGCTCAACACGCTTGCCATCTTTGATGCGGGTGACGGCCTTTTGAGGCACTTCAACGCGAAATATCTTGTGCCCCATATTCATGGACTCTGCACGCCGCTCCAGATTGATTTTGACCTTATTCTCATGCCCTGAATAGGTATGAATAATATACCAGCGACGACGCTTTGGGGCTCCCGTGGTGCTTGGCTCATTTTGAAGCTCTGCAACGGCCAATGCAGAAGTGGATTCTCTGGACGGTGCGGATTGGTAGGCCGTGGGGGTCGAGTAGGATTCAACACGTGCCAAGCTGGCAGTGCTATCCAGAGAGCTGCCGACTTCAATAATGTCTTCTTCGCCCTCTTGAGAGGGTTTGTATTCTGACGAGGATTCAAACAGTACCATTGAAGATAAACTCCATAGAAATAGGGATTAAAAAAATGAATGTTAAAAATCGTGAGGAGGATGCGTCTTTGAAAGGCCTTTCAAGAAGGGGTGGTCTTTTACTTGCGCCAAGCATCCACCCAGATAGAAATTATTCAACATCACAAAAGCCATTGTTTTAATTAATGTAAGGTAATTTTAACTAAAATAATTTTATATAATTTCAATCATTCAGGCTTTCATTAACGTTTCATACAGCTTGAAACTAAAAAAGCATCCCACACTCTCACTATAGCCTAAGCTTACGTAAAAATCAGGAAAACAGCAACCCAGCCACTTTTGTTTTATTTAGTAATTTTGATTTAGAGCCGTTTTCTATTTTCTATCTAATTGACTTGCGTTTAGCTGCCCATTAGCCGATGCGGGGTGATCAATGCAATGCCAAAGCGCCAGAATGTATCCAGACCCCAAAGCAACAGGGTCATAAGGGTTACAACAATGACCACAACGATGGTTTGACCAACAATTTGCATTGGGGTTGGCCAAATGATTTTCTTGAATTCGGCTTGCAAGCCTGCCCAAAAAGTCGTTGCGCGCGCAACGAGTGATGAGGACTGGCCTGAAGACGAGGTGAGGGAGGATGCCATAGCTGAACAAGATGAATTTCAAAGCAATTTCAAATAAAATCCGCGCCCTGGAGGACTCGAACCCCCGACATCCGGTTTTGGAGACCGACGTTCTACCAACTGAACTAAGGACGCACGATCTATAGTATCTCTCGAAGGCGCAAATGAATTCAAGGTGTTTTTTGCGGCTCTTTATTTTAACCGCGCTTTTAACTATTTTTAAGAAGATTTTGTGCCCTTTTTGTTTGACGCTTTTTTGCCTTGTATTTGCCATGATTCCTCAGTCTGCCTCCCTAATCCAGGATGATTGTCTTGAAAAAGCATTGCCTGCCCCCAATGCGAGTATTCCTCGGCCGGCCATTTTGATGTGCCCTCCCGACTATTTTGAGGTCGCCTATGCCATCAATCCCTGGATGAATACCCATTCACCCGCCGGTAGGTGTGACATCAACAAGGCGAAGCTTCAGTGGCAGGCTTTGCGGCGTTCGATTGAAGCTACCGGCACAACGGTACTCACCATGCCGGCTGTTGAGGGCTTGCCTGATTTGGTTTTTACGGCCAATGCCGCCTTTGTGTATGGCAATAAGGCCTTGATTGCCAGCTACAAACACCCAGAGCGTCAGCCCGAAGAGGAGCACGATGCCCGCTGGTTTGAAAGCCATCAATTTGAAGTCCATCGCATGGAGCCAGGCACATTTTTTGAGGGCGCAGGCGATGCGCTGATCTGGCAATCAACCTCTGGCGATCAAAATGCGGCTTCTGCATTGGTTTTGGCCGGGTATCGCACCCGGACAGATATTGCGGCTCACAACCGCATAACGCAGCTGACGGGGTTGCCTGTACTCTCCTTGGAGTTGTCGAATCCAAGCTTTTACCATATAGATGTGTGCCTGTGTCCTACTGAAACCGGCCATCTGATTTATTGGCCAGGCGCTTTTGATGACTATGGCCGCTCGGTGATTGAAAGCCATGTGCCCGAAGATAAGCGCATTATCGTTGAAGATGATGAAGCCCATCGATTTGCCTGCAATGCCGTGTCCATTGGCAGTACCGTTATTTTTAATGCCGGATCCCCCAAGCTTGCGGCCGCTCTGGAATCCAAAGGGCTTGCCCCCGTGATGGTTGATTTAAGCGAATTTCTGAAGGCCGGTGGCTCTAGCAAGTGTTTGACGTTGCGCATTGGCTAGCTTCAATAAAGCACCTTGAAGAAAATCAAGAGCACCAATTGCGTTGACGCCATTCTTGTTGTTACATTGTTGTCATTGCCATACAGGAGGCTTGAATTGCAATGGGTAAAGTTCAGGATACGGTTTCCAACTTTCTTGAAGCAGGCGGCATTATCGTCTCGTCAATTGATATGGTCTACAATTGGGCGCGCTCAAATTCTGTTTGGCCCCTGACCTTTGCCACCTCGTGCTGCGGTATTGAAATGATGTCGGCTTCGGCGTCCAATTTTGATTTGGCCCGCTTTGGCTCGGAAGTGTTTCGCGCCACGCCTCGTCAGAGTGACCTTATTATTACCGCAGGGACAATCACCCATAAAATGGCGCCGGCGTTGGTGCGGCTCTATGCCCAAATGCCTGAGCCTAAGTACGTTATTGCCATGGGTGCCTGTACTGTGACCGGGGGGATGTACGAAAATGATTCCTATTCGGTGGTACGGGGCGTAGATCGATTGATTCCTGTTAATGTGTATGTGCCTGGCTGTCCTCCGCGGCCGGAAGGCTTAATTGATGCGGTTATTCAGCTTCAAAAGCTGATTCGCACCGAGTCACTCAAAGATCGCCGCCAGTGGGCCAAAAATCATGTTCCAAAGGTGCGCTTTGGTTCGGGAGATATTTTGTTGCCGCTCGAAGAGCAAACCGAAGAGGATTTTGTGCGCTGGGGCGTGCAAACCCACGGCTACAGCGAAGATGAAATCCGGGCTCGCGGAAAGCGTTTTCGAGGTAACATCAGCTACCGGCACGAGCGCTCAGAGGCGCGTGCTGAGGCGATTCAAAAACTCTTGCAAAAGGCAGGGTAGCGGCCTGTTTTTTTGGGTAAACGATAATACTTTTTAGAATAAATGCTTTCTTTTTTTGTGTTAAAAAATTCACTTCCTGTAATGAAATTTTTTAAAAATTAAGCAAATCGTTGAAGCGCTCTGATGCTTGTTAGATAAAATAATTTGTCATTATTTTGATTGAAGTCACCTTGCTGCATGCAATCTTACAGCTTATTGAAAGATGATTTATGGCAGATGTAACTCCCCCCGCTGAAAAGACACCTTCTGTTTCCCCTCCTGCGCCTGTGGAGCCTGGCCCTGTTGGACGCCAGCTGATTGCTGCTGATTATCGCATCACGCCTCTAGGGCAAGACATGACAGGCTTAGAGGTGATCGACGTTCCGTCAGATGTTTTGTTGTCGGCCGCTGAGTATTTGAAAAATACACTTGGCTTTGATCTCTTGGTCTCTTTAAGCGCCATGGATCTGGGTGGGTCTCGTCAGTCGGTTGTACATGTCAGCAGGACTACCGCGCAAGGGGCGCATCAAACCCTTGTTTTGAAGACAGCGGCACAGCCTGCTGGCAAGGATGAAGACGGTTATGAACGCGACATGGTGGCAAGTTTAACCCCTGTCTGGCCTGCCGCTGATTGGCATGAGCGCGAAGCATTTGATTTGATGGGTATTGTGTATGAGGGTCACCCTGATATGCGCCGGATTCTCATGCCGTCTGATTGGATGGGGTATCCGCTTCGAAAAAATTATAAAGAAGAAGATCCACGCCTGGTGTGGAATCGACGTTAGTGTATTTCAAGCATGTCAGTACTTTAAAATAACACGTCAGGACGCCTTTGTTTTATGAGTATCGCCTCCACTGAAAAGCCAGCACTCGATTTTTCTGAGCTGGATATTGCGACATCTCCCGCCCTGCCAGAGGGGGTTACCTTCGAGCGGGATTTGGATACCGACGATATGGTCGTCAATATTGGCCCCCAGCATCCCAGTACTCACGGGGTTCTGAGGCTGATTACCACGCTTAATGGCGAATTGGTCAAAAACATGGAGCCGGTGATTGGTTATTTACACCGCAGCAAAGAAAAAATGGCAGAGTCTCGCGGCTATTTTCAATATCAGCCCACCATTGACCGTGTGGAGTATCTCTCCTCGTTTTACGACCATTATGCCTATGTGGCCTGCGTCGAGGCGATTGCCAAGCTCAAAGTGCCCAGGCGGGTGCAGTATATTCGTCTTATAACGATGGAGCTTAATCGTATTTCGTCGCATTTGCTCTGGTTTGGGACATTCTTGCTGGATTTGGGTGCCTCGAGTCCATTCTTTTATGCCTTTCGTGAGCGTGAGGATATCTTTAAACTTTTTGAAGACGTCACGGGTGCGCGCATGATGTATAACTACTATCGTTTTGGGGGTGTCAATGCCGATATCCCGGATGGCTGGATAGGTCGCGTGCTGGCCTTCTGCGATACGTTTATGAAGCGTATTGATGAGTACGAAACCATCGTCACCAAGAACCCTATCGTGCTGGATAGAACCGTGGGTCAGGGCATTATGACCTATCAGGATTGTCTGGACTATGGCGTGACCGGCCCCAACATGAGAGCTGCGGGCGTTGCCCAGGATCTGCGCAAAACGGCTCCCTATTCTTGTTATGATGAGGTTGAGTTTGACGTGCCAACGGACACTCGTTGTGACACCTATGCACGCTATTTGGTGCGGATGGCTGAGATGCGCGAGTCTATCCGTATTATTCGTCAGGCATGCAAGCAGATTCCAGGTGGTGATGGCTCTGAAGTGGCTCGGCTTCGCAAAGAAATTGAAGAGCGCAATAAACTTGCGAAATCCCAAGCGGATGCTATCAAGGCCGATGCGATACAAAAAGGCGAAGACCCTGCGCAACGTCAGGGTGCTAAATTTATCGAAGAGAAGCTGGATCCAGATTTAGAAATTTGGGGACAAAAAGTCAATCTTCTGACCTTTAAAGTGCCCGCCGGTGAGGCCTTTGTTTCAGTGGAATCCCCTCGTGGAGTGCTCGGCTGTTATATGGTGGCTGATGGCTCGCCGAAACCTCAGCGTGTAAAATGGCGTGGTGCGTCGTTCTCCAATTTGTCCATATTGCCTAAACTCATGCAGGGGCATTTGTACTCTGACCTGATGGCCATTTTTGGCAGTCT
>JAYKJM010000089.1:0-5146 GCA_035285385.1 Vampirovibrionales bacterium | reverse complement strand
ATGAAGTTGCCTGGTGTGTCCGTGACATCAAGGCTGGCGCGTTTGAACCTTGTCTCAGCCGCTGCCGCCTGCTTGGGGTACACTGGCTGCATGATGCCTTCTTCTTGCCGTTTGTTTGTGGACGTTTGCGTGCCGGCCACCTCGGCCAACCTGGGCCCCGGCTTTGACGTGTTGGGGCTGGCTTTGAGCCTCTACAACCATTTTACGTTTGCCTGGGCGTCAGAAACGCATCCCCATGGCGCTTATGATGCGCTCATCAGCCCGCTTTCGCCTGAGCTTTCTGCCCTTCCGCCTCATCAGCTGGGGCTTTTTCAAGCCCTCGATCGCGCCTGGCAATGGGTTTATCCAGAAACCCCCCGCCCCCCGGTCATTGTCACCCTCACCCGCGCGGATATCCCTCTTGCGCGTGGCTTGGGAAGCAGTGCCAGTGCCGTGGTGGCGGCTCTTATTGGTATCAACGCCTTGGCTAATCTGGCGTTATCGTTATCTGACATGGCCGCCCTTGCCGTTGCCGTCGAAGGCCATGGCGATAACGTCTTGCCTGCGCTCTATGGTGGCTTAATGCTCTGTTTAAATGACCCGCCTGCAAAGGCTCTTGAATCTGGCTCTATTTCAAAAAGTACGCCAAAAGCTGCTCACCAGAACATCCAGTTGCCATGGCCTGCGCACTGGCAGCCTATAGTGATTATTCCAGAAAGTCGCGTGTCAACCGAAAAAGCACGTCTGGCCCTTTCGCCCGAGGTGTCTCGTGAGGATGCCGTCTTTAATTTGGGTCGGCTGGCGGCCTGGGTGTCTGCCGCCTACACGGGGCGCGATGAACGACTAGCGTCTGCCATGGCCGATCGGCTGCATCAACCCGTTCGATCCGTCTGGATTGAAGGCTTTGAGGCTTATCATCATGCGGCTGTGGCGGCAGGCGCTTTTGGGCTGGTCATTAGTGGCAGCGGCCCCACAATGCTTGCCCTCTGCCACGTGCAACAGAGCGCAGCGGTTCAAAAGGCCTTGCAGGCCTGCGCAGACAGAAACCATCAGCCCAATACAAAAATCTTGCCGCTAGCCGTGGATCACCCGGGGGCGCGTGTTTTGGGTTGGGCGTGAATAAACCAAGCGGCTTGTGAGGCGCTCAAGCTGATTTTTGAGTGCTCAGTAAATCCCGAATGTCTGTTAAAAGCATCACTTCCTCGGATGGGGGCGTTGCGATTGCCTCTTCTTGGGTTGTTTTGAGTTTTCGCACGGTATTGACGCTTTTAATAATCATAAAGACGCAAAAAGCGATAATGATAAAATCAAGCACAGACTGTAAAAACGCACCATAGCGTAAGATGACGGCGCTGACATGGGTGCCATCGGCCAAATCAACAGCTGGCTTCAAGGTCACTCCCAGCTCTGAAAAATTCATCTGGCCGAGCAAGAGCCCAATGGGTGGCATCAGGATATTATCCACCAGGGATGTGATGGTTTTGCCAAAGGCTCCCCCGATGATAACCCCGATGGCGAGATCCATGGCGTTACCTTGGCTCAGAAATGTTTTAAACTCTGACAATAGACGCATAAAAACAGGCTCATACAAAAAGGCGAGTCATGGCCATTGTAATAGGTCATGACAAAGCCATTACGACACAGTATATTCTTGAATAAATTGTATGGTAGCCATGATCTTTTTTACAAGAGAGTTCCTGAATTCTAAATTTTAGCTTTTATTTAAAAAATAGAGTTTTTAAATGCTGACATTGTTTCTAGATACCACGGCTCAGGTGATGCGACTTGCGCTGATGCAGCACAACCAGTGGTTGGCTCAAATTGCAAACCCCGTAGAGGCTCAAAAGACGCATTCTTCGATGCTGATCCCTGAACTTCAGGCTTTATTAAGAACACTTTGCCTAACCCCACCAGATATAAATCGCGTTGTGGTCAATGTGGGGCCTGGTAGCTTTACGGGGCTTCGAACCAGTGTCTCTCTGGCTAAAACGATTGGCCAGTTTGTCTCAGATTGTCAATTGATCGCGCTCAATACCCTCGCCATTGAAGCCATGGCGTGGCGCTTAAGCCCGGTGTCTGACAAAAAAGAGGCGGCAAATGTTACCGTCTTGCTCAATGCCCGCAATCAAACCATGTACCGCGCGATAGTCTCTTTTAGTGCCCAGGGCTACGTTCACCTTGAGCAGCCTGCCCAGTGGCTACCTTGGCAAGAGGCAGGCAGCCCAGAAAACGCGAGCTTTGGCGCTCACCACGTGATTTGTTTGCATAACCTGCCATGCAATAGCCTGCCTGCTGAGTTTTCAAGCTTTACTGAGCTTCAGCCTCTCTGCTCTGAACATACCGTGTGGTTGGAAGCCATGGCCGCATGTTTGAACCATCCTTCTCTCTATGACCTTTGCAGTTGGCAAAAATTGGCGCCGCTTTATCTGCAGCCACCACGAGCGACGATCAAAAAAGCCTGAGAAGTAAACACTTTTTTAAAAGCTGTTGTTTGACGAGAGCCTGAATCGGCCTAGGGCAGCTCTTGAAGAACAAATGAAGTCGACCAATGCTCGGGCAAAGCCTCAACAAAAGGCTTTGCGGCACCACCTACTCGTATCAGCGCCATGGCAGAGGTTCCTGCAATGACCTGATTATCGTTTAACAGGCTCTGTGAAAGCGTTTGTAGCACTAGCGGGCTTTTGTATGATACTGCCAGCTGAAAAAGGGCGGTTTCAATGTGCGCGCGTGTTATTTTATCTACCGAGGCGACCGCTTGCAAGAGGGTTTCAATCACAGGCAAAATGGCACCCCCAAGGTCGTCGCGCTCAGAAAGCGCGGGCAGCGCATGCAGGCTGGTTGAACGGGTCAACACGGACGATGGCATCACCGTATTTTGTGCAGGGGGCATTAACAAGGCCATAAAAAAACCAAATGAAATTTAAACGTCACATACAAACAGAATCACATTTTAGTTATACCCTTGGATCGTGATCTTTCTCAAGGGCAGCTGAGGTCACAAAAACGTATAAATTTATCTTGAGTGTCGGGTTATAGACCTTTGTGTGCTCAAAACACGCTATAACCAGGCCTTTTCAAAGATTTTTTGATGGCTCGGCGTGTATAAAACTTAATGCTGTCTGAATATATTCTTTATCTGCCCAAGGACTCCGAAACGGGCGGGGGTCTCCTTTATCTGAACGATGCTTCAGTCGTCTGGAGGATTTATCCTTTATCAGGAGGAATTTCAGTATAATCCGCCTACGTGATGTTGAAACGTTAGTCACATAGAGTACCTCCTGACGTTTAAACGGTTGCCTTTAAGCCTGCTATGCAAATCACTGAACCCGTTCTGGATATTCTGACCTGGTTTAATCCGACCGTGATTGTCGGGTTTGTTTTGGTGTTAAGTCGTATCAGTGGGCTGCTGGTGGCCGGCCCTTTGTTTGCAGAATCCACCATGCCGCTGAGCGTCAAAGTGGCGATTGCCTTTGGGTTCAGCATTCTGGTTTATATGTTGGTGGCATTTGTGCCAGATGGTCACACGGTGGGCAACTTACCGCAGATTCATGACCTTTGGCAGTTTGCCACCGTGGCCTTTTGTGAGCTGGCACTGGGTGCATTTTTAGGATTTGGACTGAATCTGGTGTTTTATGCCGTGCGGGGAGCCGGTGAGCTCATGGCGTTACAAATGGGGCTCAATGCGGCAGGGCTGATTGATCCTCTTACTCGGCTGCAAAACACGGCCGTTGGTGAACTCCTCTTTTTGTTGGCCTTGGTGCTTTTTTTACTGGCGGATGTGCATCATCATATGATTGGCCTTTTACTTCGAACGTATCAGCATATGCCATTGGGATTTATTTTGTTGAAAAATACCCCCGTAATGAGCTTAATGGATGTTGTTAAAATGAGTATTTTTCTCACCGGTGGTACCATGGTGCTTGCCCTGAGCCTTGCGATGCCGATTTTGGGAGCCATGTTGGTGACAGAAATTGGTCTGAGCTTTGTGACCAAGGTATTGCCACAAATGAATGTTTTTGTCGTGGGAATTCCTCTCAAAATTGCCATTGGCTTTTTGGTCATGATGAGCGCGACTCCCGCCTTTGCCCAAGCTTTACTATCAGCTTTTGATCTCTCCATGTCTCATCTGCTAAGAGCCTTCTGATGCGGCTAAATAGAGGTTTTAGAAAGGGCATTAGCCGATGAGTGGCGAAAAAACAGAAAAACCCACAGACCGAAAGCTGGCTCAGGCTCGAGAACAGGGCCAGGTGGCGCGTAGTGCAGACCTAAACAGTGCTATTGTGTTGGCTTCGGCAGCTTTGGCCGCATCTTTCAGCGGTGCTTATGCCGTGCAAAGTATGCTGGGGTTGCTGAGCGGGAGCTTTAGAACGTTGTCTGCTCAAGCGCTGACGGTGTCTGGTGTTTCGCAAATGTTTCGGCAGTTGTCAGAAGTGAGTTTGATGCTGATTTTGCCGTTTGCCCTCACGATTGCGCTTGCCGCCACCGCCATTAATTTGGCGCAGGTGAAAATCAAAATCAGCTTTAAGCCACTGGAGCCCAATATTAGTAAAATCAATCCGCTGCAAGGCGCTAAACGCTTTTTCTCAATGAAAACCACCGTTGATACGGTCAAAGCCCTGCTCAAAATGGGTTTGATTGGCGGCACCGCTGCCCTGATTATTTGGAGTAATCAGCATCGGCTTCTGAGTACGGCCAATATGGCACTGCATGATAGCATTGGCATTATTCTTGGCGTTTTGGGGCAGTTGGCCGGATGGGCCACGTTTTGGTTCATCGTTTTGGGGGCCGCAGATTGGTTTTATCAGAAGTACGCTTTTGAAAAAAGCATGCGCATGAGCAAACAAGATATTAAAGATGAGCACAAGAACCTCGAGGGCGATATGGCGATGAAGCACAAGATTCGCCAGACAGGTCGCGCCATGATTCAGAAGCAGCAACTTCTGGCGGTTCCCAAAGCCGACGTTGTGATTACCAACCCGACGCACTTTGCAATTGCCTTGCAATATGATCCCGATGTGGCACCGGCGCCGAGGGTGATCGCCAAGGGGGTCGACCATTTTGCCCAAAAAATCAAGGAAGTGGCCAAGGCCAATCATGTGCCGATGGTTGAAAACCGACCGCTGGCGCGTTCTTTGTACGACACCGTTGAGGTCAATTACATGGTGCC
>JAYKJM010000088.1:0-20760 GCA_035285385.1 Vampirovibrionales bacterium | reverse complement strand
CGCTGTTTAATTTTGAGGATGGCAACATGATTGTTTTTATAAATTTTTAAAACAGAAAAAACGTGAACACAAAAAAGTTAATTGTTAACAATTATAACCACAATCTTGCACGGCTGACCAGAAAAATAGCATCCAACTATGGCCTTGATTCACAAAGATATCTGTTTTTTTCGCATTTTTGAGCATAAATTTGTTTTAATTAAAATACACATGCGTTTGTTTATTTTTTTTTGTAAGCAACGATTCAAATTTGAATCGCGTACGTCTTAATGAGCTATAAAATTCTTATTTAGAAGATATCTTAATGTCGTTCATATGATGGATTTATCTTAAGCTTGAGCATTTTATCTAGCCTTCTGGTTATTTCAGAGAAACTTTTAAAGCGAGACACAAACAGGGAATCAATTTTGTTGTATAATCATTTGCAATTAAATTAATATACTGTGGTTACAGCGTTAACGTTAGTCTGTTCTGAATCGCAAATAGCTATAGTAACGAGCGTTTTTCAGGCTTACTCTGTAGTTTTTGCTTTTCTGTGAAAAAAATAGTTAAATAAAATATAGTTAGAAATAAGAAACACCGGTGTCAATTCCAACTAGTCTTTAAACTGAATTCCTCATGCTTCGCCTAATTGCCAAGATATGTCATGTCATAGGCGTTGCCTGTCTGGTTCTGGCGCCTATTGCGATTGTCCATTGGGTCATTCGTTTAATACACCCCCCCGAATTAATGGACTTTATCGCCCTGGGCAATATTTTGATTTTGCCGCCGGCAGACATGCTCGACAGATTGATTCCAATCTTGCCACGCATTATTTTTCAAGAGCATCTGCTTAGCTCATCAGAGCTTATTCTCTCTTTTGGCTTAACGGTTACATTTAGTGTTTTATATAGCTTTGAGCGCTTTATTCTGGATTTGGATGAAAAGTTCAAAAGCAATCGCATTGCAAAAAAAATGGATAAAGCCCTCAAAATTTCTCACAATCAAAAAAATGTTATCTTACTAAAGCGCCATCATGATTTTAACAAGTTTTTAGTGCTAATAGAGTATCCGTTTGATCAACCCGGTGCAATTAGTCGCTATTTTGATACATTTATCAACTTCCAGGCAAATCCGATAACCTCCGGCATCAGTCGTAAGACGCAACACCTGCTTCTGGATTTCAATTCTGCCGAAAAAGCTGTTCTCTATGCCATGGAGGCATCCCGAAATTTACTCGTTTACTATGCCACGCTTCGCCCCGCCGAACCAAAGCCCCCCTTTAAAATTGTGCTGCATGCCATTTCATCCAAAACCAATTTTCTGGATCCAACCATGACCGGTGCGTGCCTACAATTAATAAAATACGCCAAACCGAATCAGGTGATTCTTTCTAGTAATATGAAAGTGACCATAGATTCCATGCTCATCAACCGCACCAGCCACCTGAAAGTGAAGTTAGAATCGATGGGGCTTTATTCAACATCAAACAATGAAACCGAAGAAATTTTTCATTTGCTGAGCGCCAAGTCTGCATAAATTTGAGTAAGAGACTCGTTTCAAACGTGTGAATTTGTGCTTGAATATCAAGCATGAATGCCCACGACTCATCTGCCCATCACCATCAAAGTGCTCTTGCCTTGCACCACCAAATTGCCTCCGGCCAGTGTAGCGCTGTTTCTGTTTTGGATGCAACCTACGCAACCCTCAAAGCCACAGAGGGCGCCCTTCAGGCCTATACCTGCCTAACTGAAGATTTAGCGTACCAAACTGCCCGCAATGTAGATAGTGCTGTCTCTCGAGGGGAAAAACTCCCGCTATTGGCCGGCGTGCCAATTGCCATCAAAGACAACCTGAACCTCACGGGCTACCCAACAACCTGTAGCAGCAAAATGCTTGCAAGCGGCTATGTTTCACCTTACGATGCCACCGTTTGCTCTCGGCTTAAGGCGCACATGATGCCCATTGTTGGCAAAACCAACCTCGACGAATTTGCCATGGGTAGCTCCACCGAAAACAGCGCCCTTCTTAAAACCAAAAATCCTTGGGATTTAAACCGTGTGCCGGGCGGCAGCTCAGGGGGCTCCGCGGCTACGGTTGGCGCCAGACAGGTTTTGCTGAGCCTCGGCTCCGATACCGGTGGCAGCATCCGTCAGCCAGCCGCTCTTTGTGGCGTGGTTGGTATCAAACCCACCTATGGATTGGTCTCTCGTTATGGGCTGGTTGCCTTTGCCAGTAGCCTGGATCAAATTGGCCCTTTTGCAACCACGGCTGAAGATGCCGCGGCCTTGCTCGATGTGCTTTCTGGGCAGGATGCCATGGATGCCACATCAAAGCCAGAATCAATGAGCTCACATGCGTTAAATCTCTCACAAAAGCTGCTTGAATTGCCTGCTGACACGCTCAAAGGCCTTCGTGTGGGCGTCATTGCAGAGCTCTCCGGTGAGCAGGCAGAAGGCTTTGAGCCAGACGTCATGGCAGCTTTTGAAGCCTCTGTCAATACCTTGAAAAGCCTTGGCGCTACCATTTCTACGATTTCTATTCCAAGTGTCAAATATGGTGTTGCCGCCTATTATATTGTGGCACCCGCTGAAGCAAGCTCAAATTTAGCGCGCTACGATGGCGTGCGCTACGGACTTCGGGTTGAAGAAGACTCTGCCGACAGACCTGCCAACCTGCACAGAATGTTTCGTGAAACCCGAGCGGCCGGTTTTGGCTCTGAAGTCAAACGACGAATTATGCTTGGCACCTTTGCCCTGAGTGCCGGCTACTACGATGCCTACTACGGCAAGGCGCAACAGGTCAGAGAGCTTCTGAGGCACGAATTCAATACCGCCTGGCAGCAAGTCGATGCGCTGATATGCCCAACATCTCCCTGTACCGCCTTTGAATTTGGCAGTAAATCCAGCGACCCCATCCAGATGTACCTCTCAGATGTGGCCACTATCCCGGTCAACCTGGCCGGCATCCCTGCATTAAGCATTCCCTGCGGTTTTGATCATCAGGGCTTGCCCATTGGGCTTCAACTTCAAGGGCCTCATTGGTCTGAGCTTACATTATTACAAATTTCGCGCGCCTTTGAAAAAGCCACCTCGTTTTCAGGCGCATTACCCCCTATTGCACGTCGCCCGGTGGCGTCAGCCTAAGAGTCAACATGCACCCCACCCCTTTGGCTTCATTGTTTGACGCCTTGGCGTTGACCCGTATCATTGGTTCCCTTTTAGAGCAACATCCTGGTGCACAAGCCTACTGGGTTGGCGGCGCCGTGCGCGACAGTTTACGAACTGGGCAACTCCCCGAGGATATCGACTTGGTTCTAACACGGGGCACGAGCACCCTAAGCGCCAAGTGGTTAAGCCGCCAACTTGCCGACTATCTGAATGCTTCATGGGTGGTGCTGGATGACTCCTGGGGGATTTATCGCATCGTGATGCCGGCTTTATGTCATCCACAGACCGTGGATATTGCCGATGCGCTGCACGATGATATTGAGCAGGATTTGGCGCGTCGCGATTTAACCGTGAATGCCATGGCGCTGTCTGTCAATGATGCTTCGTTTTTAGACCCTTATAATGGCGCTGGTGATCTGCAATCTGGCACCATACGGATGCTGTCTGAATCGAATCTTGTCGAAGATCCCCTTCGTCTGCTTCGAGTGTTCAGAATTGCCGCCACAATAGAGGCTCACCAATATGATAGTCAAACACTTGAAACCGTCCGTCGACATGCCCAAAACCTTCATTTTAGCGCGGTAGAGCGTCAACATGTTGAATTATTCAAATTATTAAATGCACCCGCCGGCTTCCGCCATTTACAAGCCATGGCAGATAGCGGGTTGCTTGACGTCATTCTTCCTGAGTTAACACCCTGTCGAACAATTCCTGGCAATACGCATCATCATTTGCCATTATTTGAACATTCGCTGGAGGTGGCTCGCCAATGTGAGGTTATCTTGCCAACACTGCCCGCCCAAACGCAGGCAACCCTGACTGAGCCCTTGGGTGGCAGCCTGACGCGCTTTGGTGCCGTAAAACTCTCTGGTTTACTCCACGATGTGGGTAAACCCGATACCATGGCGTTTAAAGATGATGGTAGACCTACATTCTACGGCCACGAGGCACTTTCAGCAAAACTATCCGATAGCGTTTGCGCCCGACTTAAAACCTCTAGTGTAATCATGCAGCGCTTGCACGTGCTTTGCCGGTGGCATTTATACCCTTGTGCCTTAGGCCCACAATCGTCTCAAAAAGCCATTATGAAATTCTTTCGCCGAATATCGGATGCCACCCCGGATTTAATTTTACTGGCTCTAGCGGATCGATTTGCCACCAAAGGCACAGCCATTTCGGCAGAAGATTTGGCAACTTCAGAAGCCCATCACCGCTGGTTATTGAAGGCCTATTATGAGACCCAAACCATTCGCGAGCAACCCAGACTCCTCACTGGAAATGATATTATGAGCATTCTGAATTTAAAGCCAGGCCGAAAAGTTGGTGAGTGGCTGGCGCGCATTGAAGAGGCACAGCACGTGGGCGACCTCACCACGCCAGATGAAGCCCGTCGGTGGTTATTGACAGCTGCCCACAAGCTTAATACTTCTAACGCTTAGCACCGCTCAAAAACACCCCTAAGAACGTAAATTAGTCTCTGGAAGCCTTCTGTTTTTCTGTTTGGGGTCGTTGAATACAGTCTGTCGGAAGCTCCGGCCAAAGCCGCTCAGGATAAAGGCTAGCCGATGTATCGTCTGGCAATGGGAAGCGGCTCTTGAGCGCCTGAATTTGAACCCGCATTTGTACTGCCGCCAAATCATCATGCGAGCGCTCAAGCACTTCGACGGCTTGTTTCAAGGTGGCATAGCCATGTTGAGGAAAACCACCCTCCAGCAATGCCAAACCCAAATTATACCTGGCCTCATAGCGGTTTGGCTTTATGGCCAGTGCCTTACAGAAATTCCAGGCGGCCGCAAGCGCTTGTCGCTGTTCAAGGCGGATATAGCCAAGTTCAAAGCGAGTCCTGAAATGGTTTGGGCGACGTTGAAGAGATTTTTTAAAATAATAAGCCGCCCATTCTAACCGAAATGAGCGCCGATAGGCATAAGCCGCCCATTCATATGAGCGGGTCGGCTCTGGTAAGGCTTGCGCCGCATCCAGATACAGATCGCCTAATTCTGTCAATAAAATCGGATCACGGCTGTTGCGATGCAAGGCGCGCTGGTACAACAAACGAGCCACATGCCACTGCTGATTCAGCCGACTTAGACGAGCCGCACCTAAAAGCGCCTTATAAAGTTTGGGATCACACTGAAGCGCATCAAAATAATGAATAATAGCACGCTGTTTATACCCCAGGGATTCATACGTTCGAGCCAGCGCCAGATGCAATGCGGCATCGTTTGGATATCGTACAACGGCTTTACTCAAAACATGCAAAGCTGCGGCATCTTGGTGCCAGACGCCCAATTGCCAAGCCTGCAGACGGGTGAGCTGATAGTCAATAAACCCAAAAGCCTCGGTGCGATGTTGCGTCATTAGTCCCACAGAAAAAACCACAACCGCAATCAGCAAAAACCCAATAAATGCGCGCATTGGCTATCGTTTATCCTGAAGGGTGCTTGATTTTGAAGGAACTTGCCTACCTGAGTCCTCAACCTGGGCAGATTTTTCAAGAACAGGAAGCGTAAGACGACCCATCTGGTAAGTCAACTGAAACCCTTGTCGCTGAAGCTCTAAAGTGGCTCGATGAGCCGCCATTTTCAACTGATTGGCCTGATGATAGACCGCCGTGCGCTCAAGGGCGCTCATGGTGCCCGCTGCGGCACTTAAATTAATTTGCTCATTCAGCGTTTCGGCGGTTTCTTTGAGGATGTCCTGGGAGGCTTGTTGCGCCAGAGCACGCTGCCAAGCCAACCATCCCTGGGCAACCTCCAGACGAACAGATTGCTCAAAGGCCTCAAAGCGAGCCAGAGCTTGACGTTCTGAAGCAGCAAAAATCTCGGCCTGAGGTTTATTAAGCTTACGTTCGGCGGCTTTTTTTAATTGGGATAATGATGCAACTCGGGCTTTGGCTTCTTTTAAATCAAGGCGGTTATCGAGCGCCCAGGCCAAAGCAGCATCAAGTGCTTGAAATCGTGGGTCATTGGCATCGGGCAGCTGCAAGGCCATCCAGGCCAATGGCGCAATCGGCTCGGAGGAAGCGACCATCGAAGCTGAGGGGCTCTGGCTTGAGGGTTTAGAAACCGCAGGCAAAGACAGAAGAGCTTTCGATTCTTGGGAGGCCGAAGGGGCGTAGGCTCTTAGGTTATCAATCGTTGCCAGAGACAGCTGAAACTGCTCGTAAGCTTTATCAACCATCAGTTTGGCCTGAGCGCGCTCGATTATTTTTTGGAGCACTTCAGGTCGACTGCGCTCTCCCAAATCAAAAAGCCCTGAAACTTCTTGATGGCGCGCCTCTGCAATCAGCCAGCCAGAACAGGCTTCATCGAGGTAATCTCTCGTGATTTGTGCGCTCAAATAGGCATTAACGGCCTGTGAAAGCGCGGTTTGCTCTGCCCAGTGTAAACCGGCTTCTGCAGACGCCACATCACCCTCAACGCTCCCTTCGAGGGTCAGGGGGTTTAAATATCGAAAAAACATCATAACGCGACGATTTTTAGCATTTTTGCTTCTTAAATGCGTCTCCTCCAGCTTGGCCTGAGCCGCGCTAACTAATGGATGATGTTGCGAACTCATAATGAGCGCTTGCAATAATCGTTCATCAATCGCAAATGAGAGAGGGGTCTGAAATGCACTTTGGCGCAGCAGTTGAGGCCGAATGGCGTCACAGGTCGATACCTCTGGGGTTGATGGAACACTCGGTGATGGCTTGGCTAAGGCTGAAGCCGCAACCGGCAGCTGCTCTTGTAACTGAGCACTCTGGCTAGCCTGAGCCATGTAGCTGTTTGCTACCAAAGGCAACACTGACAATGCCAGCAGCGCACACAAGCGTAACAAAATAGATGTTGAAGACCAACGTTGTGGACGAGTCAACGCACTCAAAAGACTGTTCATGAACTCTATTATGCCTCAGATTGACAGCAGGAAAAAATCTCGACGCAAGTCGTCCAGACACATCTAAAATAAGCCGGGACGAACCACCGGCAAAATCCCCACCAATGTAACGCCGGTTTGCGGGGCAAAAGCATTCAGGGCATCGCGAAAAGCGTTTCCATAGAAGCTCATGGCTGTTGCCGTTGCTGCATCCGTAGCGGCAACATGAATAAATTGTTCTCCATTGGCTCTGCGTATGATGCCCAGTGCTTGGGTCACGTCAATAAATTCCGGGGCCACGTGCTTTAAAATCTGAGGCCACAACGAGAGTACCGCCAGTTTCTGCGCTAGAGACTCCAGGCCAAGATCTCTTGCCACCGAATCGATAAGTCCCGTCATAGCATGCGGTTTTTGCGTCGACATCCGCATGGAAGCCGTTCGCGGCTGCGAGGCTTTGAAAGAAGGGGAATTAAACGGAGGCATGGGGTCTTGGCTGGGCAGGAATATCTGATAAAGATAACGAGGAATCGCTTGGGAAGGATTCTGAAAAATGACCGCCAGAGACGGTAAACTGGCAGCAGTCTGAGCGGCTTAAAAAACGTTTGACAGCGGGTTGCTCCAGGTGGGTGGTTGTTAAAAATACCTGCCCCACGCCGCTGTGATTCTCTTCAAGAGCAGCCAGTAAAAAAGCCTGCCGATCGGGATCAAGCTCGGCCATCACGTCATCCAACAACATAACAGGTGGCGCTTGAATGGTCGCCGACAAACAGGCGCGTTCTGCCAGTTTTAACGCCACGGCAATGCTACGTTGCTGACCCTGACTGGCAAAAGTCGTGGCATCGAGGCCATCAAGCTGAATTGAGATATCATCGCGATGTGGGCCAATCAGGCAAGCGCCACGGGCGCGCTCTGCAACCATCCGAGAATTCAAACGATCCTCCAGTGCCGACTGCCAAGCCGAGTGCACTGTGCTGTACTGTATAAAGGGGGCATCCCCTGGCTGACTGTCAGATCCCAGGCTTCCCTTTGGCCAGTAGGCCATGGAAAGCACGCCATCTCGCGTGTCACTCAGCTGAGCATGCAACGCACAGATAAAAGGCCAAACCGCCGCCAGATAGCTCAGGCGACTCTCAAGCAGGCTGGCAGAAGCAGAGGCAAGTTGCATATTAAGAATCATCAAGAGCTCACTGGTTGGCGACATCGTGGCCATTGCGCTAGCCTCGCGATCATCTGCTCGAACATCAGCATTCAGGCCATAGTGGCTCCTCTCATCGGCGTCTCGAAGCTGCTTTAACAGACGCGATTTCTGACTCAAAATGCGCTCCACTTCGGCTAATAAACCCCCGTGGGCAGGTTGCCACTGGGTGGCTGCGTTATCAAGCCATTGGCGGCGATCCGCAGGACTGCCACGCAACAGCGCCAAATCTTGAGTAAAAAAACTCACAGAAGGCAATGCACCAGCCCATTGGCTGCGACGTTTGACGAGAGTTTCATCGCGCTTCAGTTGTGCCGCATAACGTCCAGCACCGGTAAGGGAGGGCTTCAGAGAAAAGCGCAAGCGGGTAGTTTCGAGCTGGCCATCTATCAATAGTCCTAAAGAGGGGTTGCGTTGACCCACCAGCTCACGATCATGGCTGGCTTTGGTTGACTTTCCATGGCTGAGTAGGGTAATGGCTTCCAGCAGACTGGTTTTGCCCTGACCATTTTGGCCAAGAATCAAATTGCGCCCAGCACTAAAAGCCAGGGTTGCCTGCTGAATATTTCGAAAATTAACCAAGCGCAACGCTTGAAGGTATGCCATAACAACGAAGGGCTCTCTATCCGGGGCGTTAATTTTGTAACTAGTATCTTAAAACTTGCAATTATCCCATCAAAACAGATAAACGTTGAAAACCATTAAATGATGCAAATAAAAACGAATCATTGCCTGTCATTATGAGCGCATTGAACTTCAATAATGCTCTTAAATTTTAATGCACTTGAGAGATCAGGCAAAGGGAGGGGGATGGCTTAAGAAGGCCTTTGAGAAAGCACGCGACGAACACCATAAATGGGTTTATTTTGAGATTCAAAATACGTGCGCACCATAATTTCAGCGATCAAGCCGGTTGAAATAAGCTGAACACCCGCCAACACAAACAGCGCTGAAAACACCAAAAGAGGACGCCCCCCAATGTCATGCCCGAAGACAAATTTTTCAGCTAGCAACATCACCAGAGACACAAAACCCAGAGCCATCATGATCATGCCAAGACGGCCAAACATATGTAAGGGGCGCGTGAAAAAGCGTTTGAAAAACACCACGGTTAACAAATCTAGTACCACTTTGAAGGTTCGAGACAAATTGTATTTGCTCTGCCCGCGAAGACGAGGGCGATGATTCACGGCAACTTCCTGAATACGAGCACCATCAAGACTGGCCAGAGCCGGAATAAAACGGTGCATCTCGCCATAAAGGGGCACGCTTTTTGCCACCTCGGCACGATATACCTTGAGCGAGCAGCCGTAATCGTGAAGCTGAACACCCGTGGATTTACCAATAAGCCAATTGGCAATTTTGGATGGAATAACACGCGTTAACGCTTTATCTTGACGATCTTTTCGCCAACCGCAGACGATGTCCAAATCATCGTCACCCAACAGGTTGATCAACTGTTTTGCATCCGCAGGGTCGTTCTGGAGATCGCCGTCTAAGGTGACAAAAATTTTACCCTGCGCATAGGCAAAGCCGGCAGCGGTGGCAGCCGTCTGGCCATAATTACGTTTGAGGCAAACCACCCTTAAATTAGCATAACGTTCTGCCAACACGGTTAAAACCGAAACCGTGGAGTCACTTGAGCCATCATCAACAACCACCAGTTCAAAAGGACGGCTCAGAGATTCCCCAGCAGCCATTACCTCAGCCACCATGGCCTCTGCGTTTTCGTGCTCGTTATAAACGGGCACAATAAATGATACTTCCGGGCATTTATTAGCCTTGGCTGAGGCCGATATGAGTTCTTGGGGTAAATGAACAGCAGCAAGCGTCATCTGAACATTATCTTTCTGATGAATCACAAAAAAGCAATGGCAATAATTAGGTTTCTCGGATGCAATAGCGCAATTATAGCGCGATGGGCGTCTTCTGCAAAATCTGGCTTGTCAGCTCATAAACGGAACAAGCCATGAATGATTTTGACGATGGTTATTTTTAATAATAACCATGCTCATATCATCTATTCGATATGAGAGACTCATTCGATGATACAATCAGAGCTTTCAAAGATTTTTCAGGGTAATCGCATTATGACGGCTTTCGTGTCATCCTACCAACCCAATCGCGTGGCAACGCTGCTTTCTGCCACCACGATTCATCTTGGTGAGGGTGCCATTAGTAAACTTTCGGAGGCATTGGCGCAACTCAAAGCCTCCGATGGGATATCAAACGTTCTGGTTGTTGCAAGCAAAGGTGCTTACAGGGTTTCGGGCGCCTGGGCTGCCATCGAGCCGCAACTGCAGCAAGCAGGATTAAAAATCGCCGTTTTTGATGGCATATCCGCCAATCCAACGGTTGATGAGATTGAAGCCGCACGTGCACTTGGCAAAAGTGTCCAAGCGAATTTGATACTGGCCATTGGCGGAGGCAGCCCGATTGATGCGGGCAAGGGGGTTGCCGCATTACTGGCCAATGCCGAGTATTCTGCCCGAGAGCTTTACAGCCTGAAGAAAACCCCAAAAACTGCGCTGCCGATCATTGCTGTTTGCCTCACCCATGGCACAGGCAGCGAAGCCAACCGATATTCTGTGGCCACGTTGCCAGAAACGCAACATAAGCCAGGAATTGGCTACCCGTGTTTATACCCTCGATTTTCAATTGTTGATCCAAGCTTGATGCACACCCTCTCGGTGGCACAAACGCGCATAACGGCTGTAGATGCTTTAAATCATGCGCTGGAGGCAGCAACCAGTAAAATTGCCAACCCGCTCAGCATTGCGCTGGCAAAAGAAGCCGTCGCGTTGATTGTTCATTATCTGCCCCTGGTCTTGACAGATCCTCAGCACCGTGAAGGTCGCTGGGCATTGGCCACCGCTGCAACCCTTGCCGGTATTGCTATTGATAATAGTGCGGTTCACGTGACCCACGCCCTTGAGCATCCTCTAAGTGGCCTACAGCCCACCCTGCCGCACGCCTTGGGCTTGGCAATGCTGTTGCCGGCAGTTTTAGAAGCTTGTTATGACGATGCCTCTGATACTTACGCCATGCTGCTTGAGCCACTCTTGAGGCAACACGCTGGCGATGAGTGCAGCAAGCGGTCGCTGACGGCTCTTGAAGTAGCAACCAGGGTTGAAAGATGGCTTTTTAGTATCGGCATGAGCGAAAAATTAATATCTATGGGATTTTTTGAGGAGCAAATTCCGCATTTGGTGGATTTGGTCCATGAAACACCCACCTTGTTGCCGTTGGTGTCTCTGGCTCCTGGCAAACTTCAACGCTCGGATCTGGTTGCCATTTATCAACGATCATTAAAGCCGCTAAATAGCCTGAGCACTGCGGTTTAAAGCCGCATTAAAACCCACTTTATCATGACGAGCACCCAACAGCCCAATGCCTGGTGTAACTTGCCACTGCAACCTTCAGAGCCCATATGGCCTCAAGGGGAGCAGGTTCTGTTGTCGCCCTCGGGCATTGCCACGTATGCCATTTGCCCACGACAATTTTATTACACTCACTGGCTGAAGCTCAAAACACCCGCCTCATGGTCAAACATCAAAGGCATCTGGATTCATTGGTTGCTGGAGCGCCTCTCAATAACAGAGTGGCGGCAACATGCCATGGCTTGTGATTTGCTGTGCGAGCTTGCAACCCAGTGTCTGACACTCAAGACACCCAAAGCAGCCATCTCTTCAACTGACGATAAGCTTCTGATGATTGCCCAAGCACATCAAGCCTTTGTGGACGAATCATCGTTGTATCATGCGATTGCAGCAGGCAGCAAACTCCAGCGACAGCACTTGCTGAAATGGACGCACAATAGCCTGCGCAACTTGAATGATGCCAGTTTTTTCCAGCGCGCTTATCACGCCAAAGCATGGCATTCAGAAGTTGTTTTTGAGGCCAAAACCTGGACAGGCACTCTTACAAATGTTCAAGAGCCAACACAACCCCACCCTCAAAGCCTGCTTAGAGGCACTGCCGATGTCTTGATGCAAGATCCAGACGGCAGTTGGCTACTTCTGGATTTTAAGTCTCTTGGTGCAACGGTGCTGGCTCAAAAAAACGTCACAACACGACTCGAATCGCTCAAGCGTGTTTTTACCGCACCAGATGTCAGCCAAGCTAGCCATCGAAAAAAATTCCCGCTCAAAGCCTCGCAAACCAAATTTTATCAATTACCCGTGTATTATCATCTGGCCATGCAACAGCCACCAGTCGTCGTGTCGCACGAAGGCCATCAAACAGCGCCAAAACTTTCGGTGGGCATTCAGGCTGTGCGTCCTGAAGCGGATGTGACGACCTTGATTTTGGCCTCGGATTTCATTGCAGAGCATACGCCACCCTTATTAGAGGCATTGCACCAGGCCATGGTGCAACCGTTACAACAAGAGAACCAGATGCCCGAAGCGGTTTCTGAAAAGCAGGCTTGTGAGAGTTGTCGCGTGCGTCAGGTGTGCCTCAAGAGTGTCTAATCAGAAATTCATCACGTGAATGGATTGCCTTTAGCGCCTCAATGCCTTAGGGTAGAGGGGATTTCTTGTTCAGCGGATCTTTATGATGTCTTCTTTGTTTGAGTCTTCAACACCTGGCCCGTTGCCACAAACCCCTCTTTTGGCGCATCAGCCCGTATTGCCCGATGATGTGGTTGCCATTGACGTGGAGACAACCGGACTCGACTACAAAACTGAAAAAATTATTGAAATTGCCGCCGTTCGCATTACTAACGGGGAAGTGGTGGCCACCTACGACTCCTTGGTGAATCCTGAAATTCGGATTCGTCACTCAAGTTTTAAGGTTCACGGCATTTCAGAAGACATGCTGGTGGATGCCCCCACCATTGAAAAAGTTCTACCCGACTTTCTGGCGTTTTTGGGAGATTCTCCATTTGTCGCCCATAATGCCATCTTTGACTACACCTTTATCAATCAGGCGTGTAAGGCCACCCTGGGCAAACGTCTTGAGAATCGTCGTATTGATACCTTTGACATGTATCGAACCGTGTTTCCAGATGATCCCTCCCATGGGCTGGCGTCATTGGCCAAACGTTTTGGGGTGGTTCCAACAGATAGACACCGTGCTTTAGCCGATGCCCATGCCTTGGCACTGGTGTATACCCCACTTAGAAAGCTTTATGTTCAAAAACTGGCCTGGCAACTTAATCAAATTCAGCAAATTGATTATATGCTGGAGCGTTATTTAAGATGCCAGAAGATGATTCAGGTGCTGCAAGGGGAAATGTCCGATTTGAAAGACATTTTCAAGCTTTATTTCGCAGAAGGCGGCAAGCCCGTTATGGCATCCACAGGTGAGGAACTCTTTCTCAACAAAAAACGAGGCTATACCTACAACGAAGATGCCGTATTACCCATCCTGGTTGAAGCTGGACTGGTCAAAAAAGCGTATAAAATTAATACCCGAAATCTGGATAAACTCATTGAAAACCGGGGCAAACTCCTGACCCCACAACAACGAGAGGCGCTGATTGAAGCGCGAACCGGTATTTCTGAGAGCAAAAATATTCAGGTTGCAGTGACAACCCCCGCCAAATCAGCTCATCAACCGGATGATTTGGCAGAGACAGTGGCTTTGGGAGTGGATGCCGTTGAAGAGGCGGCTACAACGCTGAGCGCTGATTCAGCTTTTGAGTAACCTGCTTCTTTAACTTGGCACCCGACACCGATGGATCATAGGTTCGCCCGTCAAATAAAAGCAATTGGTGCTCATCTGCCACCCAATAGGCTTGAGGAGGCTCTGTGGTTGGAATGGCCAGACCAAAATTTTTGGCCTGTCTGGCGGCATCCTGTCGGTCGACATCAATAACAAAAACCGGAATACCAAGTTCCTGCGCGGAATCTTGAATAATCGGCAACACATCGCGGCAATTGGCGCACCACTCTGCAGAAAACACCACCACACGTCCCTCTTCAGCCCATGCCGCTGAAAGGCTCAGAAGGCTTAACCCCAACCCTGTGAGCCAACCAAAAACAGCCATGGCACGATAAAAAGTCATCAGAGAAACTCCTTAACATGATATTCAAGAAAAAAATATAGCCTTAAAACCGCAACGGGCAAGCAAATTTAGACCCCATTTGCATTGATTTGCTGGCTCATGTTTACGTTTACTTACGCCTAACAATAGCGCCTAAATTTATTATTATAAACTGTTTTTCGCCCTTGCCTAGAAGATGAGCCTAAGCGATACATCCAAAAAAGGAGGGAGATACCCTTGCGCGAGCGACCACATGGGTGATAACCGCTGACTTAAGAAGCATGGCAACATAACCGATATCCTCCTTAGATACCTCTTTAGAGCTTGGAATCTTTATTGTCTCGATAATTTTAATCTTTCATCACATCGTTAAACCATGCTAAAAAGGCTGGAAGGCGGCTGAGTTACGTGACAAATCCACAAAGTACGCTGGTCGAGTTATTTGAAGCGCTCAACATGCTCGATGTTGAGCGGCAAAAAATGTTTGAAGCCATCATGATGTCGCTTATGGAGAAAATACGGTGTCAACAACGGCTCAAAGGTGAAATGGTTTGTTTGGGGGCAGATGCGATCATTCGGCTGATGTCGGATCAAAATTGCGATGAGAGTTGGTACAATCACGAAATTCTGGGGCGTTGCTACCGAAGTGCCGCTCGCCTGAGTCCGACCAGCCAAACCCTATTGATAAATACGCTGATAGAGCCCGTCAGACTGGTTCATATTTATTGTGACGTCTGCCAGAAAACAGCATTTGACATCCAGCTGGATGATATACGAGCCATTTTAGAAGCCAGTTTCTCGGAAGGCACCCTAGGCGGACGGCAACAGTTGGAGTTTTTGGTGGGTTCCGATTTACTCAAGGCTTGCCTGGCCGTTTGATCGGCTTTACCTTGAAATCACCCTAAGAAAAATCTCCATCAACGTCGGATCCCACGTGGATCCGGCGCCGTTTCTCAGGATGGTAACAGCCTGTGGCTTACTGAGTGCCTCACGATAGCAACGTCGAGATGTCAAGGCATGGTAGGCATCCACAATGGCGACAATACGCGCTCCCAAAGGAATTTGTTCGCCAGCCAAGCCCATCGGGTCTCCAGAGCCATCCCAGTGCTCATGATGATGCTCAACATAGGGCAGAATTGGTGTGAGGCCAGCAAGGGGAGAAAGAATTTTTCTGGCGCCAATCACAGGGTGTTGTTTCATGATTTGCCATTCGGCAGGAGTCAAAGGACCCTCTTTATTCAAAATACTTTCAGAAATCCCAATTTTACCAATATCATGGAGCAAAGCGGCAAGACGGATATGCTCAATCGTCTCTCCCTCAAGCTGGAGCGCACTGCACAAATGGGTCGCATACAGAGCCACAGCTCTTGAATGACCGCACGTGTAGGCATCTTTGGCCTCAAGCGCGCCTGTCAAGGCATAAATGGTCTGGGTCATCACTTTTTCTTGCTCAGATAATCCCTCTGCTGAAGGTGACATGAACACAAGCGGCGAAGACTGAGCCGTATATTTGTTAGCAAGCGTTTGTTGCGATAAAAAACTAACCGGTTTGTTCAAGCCATTCGTCTTTAAGTGTGTTTTTTCTGGCGTTGTTCGAGCGAAAACGCGTCGGTTAAACAACTGAGAAAGCGTCAAAATATCATCTCCCTCTAAAATATTGGGGGCGGCGTGCACCCCGTCGTGATTCATTGCCCAAATATTCTGATTTTTTTAAAATTTAAACGTTTCAAGAATATATTGTAACCAGAACCCTGGAAATCAAATCACCCAACTGGTGGGGCTCCTTGTGTGCGTTTTTCAAGGTGGATTTCAAAAACTAAGAATTAGCCTTTTTTAACAGAAGCACCAACCAGTTCACTATCCAAGCGTGGTAAAAGCGGTCCACCGGGCTGTACCTTCAGTGCCGTGGCATCAGAGGAAGAAAACATTGTAGCCAGTCGCGTCAGGTCTTGCCAGCTTATTTGCTCAAAAGGCAAACGATGGTGCAAGCCTAACTGTTGCCAAACGCCCAAACTAAGGTTTGGCGTAATAGCAGACAAGGCAACGGCAGACTGAGCCAAGGCATGCGCTACGGTGACCATAACACGTTTAAGCTGATAAAGACTGTCCGCATCGGCGGCTTTAAAGAGCGCCCAAGGTGCCTGATCATTAATGAGTTTGTTGGCGGCATCAATGTGGGCAATGACGCCATCACAAACCTCATGAAAGGCAAGGCGCTGATAAGCCTCATGCACGGCTTGTAGCCAGTCCGGCTTACCTAAGGGTATCAACTCATCAATGTCGACAGGAATTTGCCCGCCAAAATATTTGACCAGCATAGAGACCGTGCGATTCAGTAAATTTCCAAAATTATTGGCCAAATCGGCGTTAATTTTCAGCTTGAACTCCTCTTCTCCAAAATTACCATCCTGGCCAAACGGGGTGGCTGCCATCAGGTAATAGCGCAACGGATCCGGATTGGGCAGATCAAAACGATCCAGTAAATCTTTAGGAGCCACAACGTTGCCGGTACTTTTACTAATTTTTTCAGCGTTGACGGTAATAAAGCCATGAGCAAAGAGAGCCTCGGGCAAAGGGATCTCGGCGCTCATCAGCATGGCAGGCCAATAAAGGGCATGAAAACGCAAAATATCCTTACCAATAATATGCCAAGTAGCGGGCCAAATCTTATAAAACTCAGATGAGGGCACCTGAGAATCTGACTCGGAGGCGGTTTCAGAGCATGAAGGAATAATAAATTTTGCACCACTAAGATAATTACTCAGCGCATCAATCCAGACATAAATAACCTGATCTGGATCATCGGGAACGGGAAGCCCCCACGACACCGAACGGCGTGAACGTGACACACTGATATCACAGAGATCCTCAAGCCAGTTGAAAACCTCGGCCTGACGGGTCACAGGCTGAATAAACCCCGGATTGGCTTCAAAATGCGCCTTAAGCTTATCTCGATACGCACTAAGTCTAAAAAACCAGTTCTCTTCTGCCACGCGCTCTATTGCTAAATTAGGATGCAACCTGCAAAAGCCCTGGCCATCGAGATCACGTTCATTCAAGAACGTTTCACAGCCGGCACAATAAAGCCCTTCATAGGAGGCTTTGTAAAGATCTCCCTTGGCGAGCATTCGGCGCCATATTTCTGCAACCACAAGGCTGTGATCATAATCTGTGGTGCGAATGTAGCGATCGTAGGCAATATCCAGTTGCTTCCAGGCTGTTTTAAATTGCTGTGAGAGTTCATCGGCGTAGGCTTTTGGCGTCATGCCTTTTTCTGAAGCCGTTTTAGCAACTTTTGTGCCATGTTCATCACTGCCTGTCAAGAAAAAAACAGAACGCTGGTTTAAACGGTAAAATCGCGTGAGAACATCGGCAGCAATTTTTTCGTAGGCATGGCCAATATGCGGCGCCGCATTGACATAATCAATCGCGGTGGTGATGTAGACGGTGTGATGGCGCACTGGATCGTTTTGAAGATTCATAATCGTCAGTTTAGGCGGTAAGTCGCCTCTGATGCAAGGCAGCAAGCCAAACTTCATTCTAAAAGTCTTACGCTTGCGTTAAGGTTGTTGAACTTTAAACAACCCTTGGCTATAGTATTATTTAAGGTTTTTAAAGATTGTTCTAAAGAGTGTTCTTCGGTTACGCACCTTTACTGTGCATTGCCAACAACACAACAGTATTTATCATCACACGCAACAAGCGAGGTATCCCCACCATGAGCTCTGCAGAAGTCCTCAAGCAAGAAATTGAACTTGAAATCGCCCAGCACCCCATTCTGGTTTACAGTAAGGGCACTGCAGAAGCACCACGCTGTGGTTTTACTCTGGAAACCGTGAATTTTTTAAAACAGTTTAATGTCCCCTTCACCTTTATTGATGTTCTGGAAAATATGGAAAAGCGTCAGGCTTTGTCTGAAATGACAGATTGGCCGACTTTGCCCAAGATTTTTATCAATGGCAAATTCTATGGCGACACCGACGTTCTGGGGCCCATGGCAGAAACCGGCGAGCTTCAGAAAGTGCTCTCTGACCTTAAACAGCCAGCCTAGACGTCAATAATCTCGCGTGACGCGCACCGCGAGCACCGATAAAATCGCGCGATGGGGACGGTTTCCGTTTTTATCCAGTGCGCCAATAATAGTGCCTGTTTGAGGCGTCCAAAGCGCACTGGAGCTGCCGCCATCGAGTGCCATGGCTTGAGTTGCCCCATGATCTTTCAGCCATTGTGCTAATTGCGATAAACGCATGCCACCTGTAAGCTGTGTTTGCTGCACCAAGACCAGCCAGATTTTTTCATCAGCCAGTATGGCAACGGCACTTCTAGCCAGTTTTTGATTGGCTCTCAAGGGGTCACGGTTTTTACCAACAAATCCCTCTTGCTCAAGGGTCAGGGTTGGTAACAATTGAGGCCCGCCACCCAACTCGGACACATCCCCACAGCGTCTTACGCCCAGCTGAGCGCCAAGGTTATCCCCCTCAATATGAGGGATTATGTTAACACTCACGCCGCCATCACAGTGCGCCCACATCAGACTGCTTCGATGTTCAAAAATTTTATTGAGATAAGGTTTCAAGGTGAGATTGGTGGTTAAGTGTTCGTTTTCAGTCGGATTTGCCAGCAGCTGCCCCCGATAACTCAGCCAGGAGGTTGTTTTCTGATTTTGAGGGTCAAAATACCCGCCGTTGATAGCCGCCACCACAGGCTGGGCAGATTGCTGAGCCGCCCACCTTGATAAAGGCATCAAGGTTTTACCCACCAGGGCAGGATACAGCTCTAAAGGTGTTTTACCCCAATAAGCAGGCACCTCTACCCAGTAAATTTTCGTCGAGGCATCGAACAATTCACTTTGTACCTCGATAGCCTTCGCGATGGTTGTATTCAAAATCAGGAAGACCCCGGTGCTCAGCATTATCCATGCTCGAGCCCGCGAAAATCCCCACCGACACAACAACTGTATTATTTTTTCAAGCATAAAGATTTTTTCTGCCTCAAACACGTTTAAAAACGGCCAAACTCGCTAAAACACCTCTAAAGGCTCCCATTATTATCTTTTTGCTAAAATGCAAATGCGTACTTTTTTTCAACAGTATCATCGCGTGGTTCACAATGCCGTTTCGGCTCTTTGAGCTTAGGCCTCATGTTTGCCAATAAATTTGCCAGTAAACGTGCAAATAGTCTAGCATATGCGCACAAAATCGGCTTGAGCGGGTTTAAGATCATCGCAAAGCAAATTTTCAACTGTCTACGAAAGAATCATTTAAATAAAGCGGCTCAAAAGTAATACCGGCGTATCACATGCCAGCCAGCAAAAGGGGACGGCCCAAGAAAACTGAAAGAAACCTCAAAAAGATGAAGCTTTTTTCCGGCCGACCGTAAAACTAAGAGCCGCTGTAGGATTTATTCGTCAGGTTTATTCGTCAGCTCATGTGGCATCAGGAATAATGCATTGACTCAATGGTCAGCCACCCTTAAGCACACTGGTGCCTCCGTCTGCAAAAAGACGGGGCTAGTTGGGGGTGAAATGGTGACTCAAAAGGCTTCTCACCTCTTGGCGAGTCTGCCGATTACTGCCAAATTAAACCCCATGAAATTGAGCAATCTGGGATTTCTGCTTAGCAGCGCGGCTTTGGTTCGAGTAGGCGTGGGGGTGTTGCGATGCGCCACCGATTGGACGAATAAGGATCCTCAGAAAAGCCTCTGGGATAAGCGCAGTGAATCGTGGGAGCGTATTTTGGGCGGAGAGCTAACCGGAACAGGCCTATTTTTATTAATGCTCTATATGGGGCAAGACTGGATGGCCAATCGATTACAAAAAATTGCCGAGTTTTCACCCAAACATTTTATGGGACATCTTGAAAATCTCTCCCAAAAAGAAAAAGCCATTTTAAGTCACGCCATGGAAAAAGGCTTGGGCAGCTTGTCTCGTGAGGGCCTTTATGCCCGCCTACTCTATGAGGGCTTTGGCTTTGGCAAAGTCGAAAAAATCCTCAAAGCAACCCCTGAAGGCACAGCAATCTTAAAGAAAATTGCAAAACCCCTGAGCGACTATGCAATAAAAATAAGGATGAACGGTTACTCGGTTTTTGCGGCCGGTGCGGCCGCCTCGGCGCTGTTTGGCGGTTTTTTATCTCAGGCCATTAACGACGGATTTTTTGCCCGGATGATTATCCCTAACATTAACAAGGCCATGGGGTTAAAAAATCCGTACTTGGAAGCAAAAGCCAACGACGAGCGCCAAGAAAAAACACTCGATACTGTGACCTCACAAATTACTAGCCAGCTCAGGTTTCCAGCGCCTCCCGGCCTCATGCGGATGCAAATTCCTTCAGGTGCCCCCACCACCCCAACTTCTATTGGTCTCATGAAAGCCTCCTCTTCCCCGTTGTCTGGGTCAATGCTTATGCAAGGAGGCCATGCATGAGCCTGAATGTTTCTGCTACGAGCAGATTTGTGAAGAGTACGCTTCAAAACCTTCCTGAAAACCGACAACTCACCCAAAATTTACGCAAAATTATAACCAATACTTTCAATCAGCATGAACCCAGTGATATGCGGATTCATATTTTAAC
>JAYKJM010000087.1:0-3615 GCA_035285385.1 Vampirovibrionales bacterium | reverse complement strand
ATTTTTCTGGTCAGCCGTGCAAGATTGTGGTTATAATTGTTAACAATTAACTTTTTTGTGTTCACGTTTTTTCTGTTTTAAAAATTTATAAAAACAATCATGTTGCCATCCTCAAAATTAAACAGCGCCTCAGTACCCACAGGGCTTCCATTTACAAAAGATCAGTCTGCTTCAGCTTCCAGCTCATTGGCTGATGCCTTACAGATGGGCGTCCACTTACCTGCCACCGTTTTGGCAGGCTTGAGAATGTTTGATCTGGATAAAAAGCATGTGCTGGGTTTTCGCGCCTCGCTTTTTTGGTCCTGTTTTTCGCACGTCGCCCTGATTGTTCTGATTTTTTTATTCCTGCTCGTGGCGCAATTGTTGGGCTGGATGTTTCCTTTGTTTGATCCGCTTCAGCTCAAGCAACGTGACCTTGAATTTGTTTTGGTTGAAGCCCCTAACGTAAAGCCACGGGATCCTAACACACGATTAAGAGCCGAAAAAAATACCCGATCAGGGGGTCAGGCCGTCAAAAACTTACCAAAAGCCCAGCCGTTAAAGTCTGCGGGCTTGCCCAATCAAGCCAGGGCTTCTCAGTCAACTTCAAGACAACAGCCCAAACTGCAACCGCGCAAGCAGCCAGTCAAAGCGCCTCAAAAAACTATAGAAAAACCTGCACCAAAAGTACCTGAATCGCCAAAACCATCCCAAAAACCTGCGCCAACCCCGCCTGCACCAAAGGCACCAACGGCGAGTGTTCCTAAAGCGACCTCTAGCCAGACAAAACCAGTCGCTATGCCCACGCCACCCGGTGCTATTAACCTGCCCAGTACGCCTGCACCTACGCAAGTTTCAGCAGGCCCTGTGTTGCCGACTTCAGGAAGTCTCTCTGGTGGTCGTGGCAGTGCCAGCAATGGTCAGCCTGGAGCCTCTGGCGGTGGACGCCCTGGGCCAATGCAAATTCCTGGGAACGTGTCTCCTTCCGGTGGCATGCCTGGTGGTGGCGGTAATGGTGGCCGAAATAGCACGAATCAGTTTGGCTCGCCGGGTGGAGGGGGCGGAAATGCCGGTGTGGATGCCATTGCAGAGCCTGATTTTGGCCCCTATATTGCAGAGCTTCAACGACGCATCAAACGCAACTGGACGCCACCCAGTGATAATCGCAATAAGCGGATTGTGGCGCTCTTTACCATTGGTCGTGATGGGGGATTGCGTAAGCTTGTGATTCAGAGATCTTCTGGGGTGGCCTCCGCCGATGATGCTGCCATTGCAGCGATTCGTGCCTCTTCGCCTTTCAGGCCATTACCACCCAATTATCGTGGAAACGAAATCGATGTTCAGTTTATATTTGACTATAACGTCTTTGCTGGTCGTGGCGGTGGCGTTAGCCTGCAATAGGCTACATTGATTTAACCCAGTGTGCAACCTGGTCAACAAGCTTTGTGTTGACAGCAGTCTTGATGCTCATTCGATCCAGCATTGTAATCAGCTTTTCAGTAGCCAGATTGCCTGCCGCGCCTGGAGCATAAGGGCAGCCACCCAAACCGCCGACGCTACTATCAAAGGTTGTAATGCCCGCCTGGAGTGCAATGACGGTATTGGCCAAGGCAAAACCGTCTGTGTCATGAAAATGCATGGCTAATGTATTTGCCGGCACCTTGATAAGAAGCTCAGATAGGGTTTCTTCTACCTGTGAGGCAACGGCATTGCCTGTGGTGTCCCCGATAGAGACCTCATGGACACCCATTGTTATCAGAGCTTGCGTGACGTCTGACAGCTTTTTGGGAGCCACACGGCGGCGATCTTGGGGAGTGACAAAAGCGGCAGAGATATAGCCGCGCACCAATAATCCATGGCTTAGCGCCGATTTTACAACGGGCTTATACAATTCAAGCGATTCTGAGACCGTCATGCCAATATTGGCGTGATTAAAAGCATCATCTGCCGCGGTAAAAATTGCTATTTTTTTAATGCCAGATGCCAATGCGCGATCCAGGCCTCGCTTATTTGGAACCAGGGCACTGAGCTTCGAGAAATCGTTTTCGGGCAATGTTTCTCTGAGCGCCGCAATCAATGCATCAGAATTGGCCATTTGTGGCACCCGATCCGGATGCACAAACGCGCCGACCTCAATGGTTTTGAGTCCACAGCCTAAAAGTTTTTCAACAAGTTGTTGTTTTTCGCAGAGCGACCAGAGCCGTGCTTCATTTTGAAGCCCATCACGAGGCCCCACTTCAACAATCGATACTGAGGCCGGCCAACTTGAGGGTAATTTCGCCATGTTGTTTGCCATGTTGATAATATAGCGGGCTGGCTGGACTTAATGCATCATTTTTATAGCGCATTATGTCGAGCACAAAAAACCAAAATAATTGAGCATTTTAGTTCAATGATTGAAGGATTCGGAGGTATTTTTAACCGTCATGGCATGCCCAATCATAGGGAACATCGGTTGAATGAGCTGGGACTCGAAATTCATCCGGTTTGGCGTATTGATAGGGTTTATCCGGAACATTGAGCACCAGGGCGTGCGGCTGCGATATTCCTTTAAAGCCGTGAAGCACACCTGGCGGGATTTGAACCAAGGTTGGGTTGCGCTCGCCAATAAAAAATTCGTTGATCTTGCCGTAGGTTTCAGAATCTTGACGACAATCATACAGCACCAGTTTGATGTGACCAACCAGGCAGGCAAAATTATCTGTTTGGTGCTCATGGTAGTGCCAAGCCTTGGTTACGCCAAAATTGACGGCGGTTACATAGGTTTGGCCAAAGCCTACAAATATATCGTCGTCGTTGCGTAGAATTTCCATTAAAAACCCACGCTCATCTACAATAGGATTGAGAATTTTGGTGCGAACCCCAGCAATCAGCTGTTTGGTGGGGATTTTAAATGCTGTTTTTTCCATGATGATGATGACCCTCTAGTTCATAGCGCTTTAGTTCTTATATTTCCTTAGCACTAGTAAATCATAGAGTTTGTCCTTTGCGCATAAAAAAAATCCTCTGTATTTAAATACAAAGGATATGAATGGATAGATAGAGAGAGGCAATTGACAGGGTTAATTTCTTATTGCTTAAAACCAGAAGATGGATTGTCTGTATGGTTTAAAGCGTTTTGTTTAACTTGAGATGTCTGGATTAACGATGCTCCAGTTTTCAAATTGCCATAAAGTTTGAATATTGTTATAAAACGTTACAGTTGTAATGCAAAATAGCCCTGCCATCCTGAATTCCATAGAATACAGGCGTGCAAGGCTTGAGACATTCAGTCTAGGTTACTGATTCTTCGAGAAAACGTGCTTAATTGTCTTTGTGAAAACGTGCTTAGAGAAAAGCCCTTGTACCATTAATATTAAATTGAGCACTGGGGATGGTGTATCTGGCCGATTGACCTGTCTTAGCTTCAAGTACGGTTCGATTGGCTACTCTGGTTTGTATATGGAGGTTTTGAACAGTGGCCTGGGTACTTACGACTATTTGCGAGGCGGTAGATGGGTTGGTTACGGTCAGATTATTGACATTAAAGCACCCCCCTGTGCAAATGACGTCTTGGTCGGCCGTATTTAGGGCGATGTTATTTCTTAAAAAGTTATTGGCATTATCAATGGTGTAATCGACGATGCTGCCATCCTG
>JAYKJM010000086.1:0-19500 GCA_035285385.1 Vampirovibrionales bacterium | reverse complement strand
CGACCTTACCGGAGTGGATTTATCCCTTGCCTTTGGGGGATTGGCCGTTTTTTCTACTGCATGCGCAAACGGGTAAAATTGGGTTTTTACCCGACGTGATGGCGGCTTATCGTAGCCATGCGCAGGGAGCCTGGATGGGGCAAAGCAGGCTAAAGCGCATACGTCAAACCATAGATGTCACTATTGCCTGTCGAGATAATTTAGAGGCGCGCTATCGACGCTTTTTTAATTATGCCATTGCACGAGGATGTATTCGATTAATAGAGCAAACCGTTGGTGCAAAATCAGATTGGGGTTTACTATGGCCCTATATTCAAAAGCTGTGGGGTGTTTTTCAGGAAGATCCAGCCTTATTGCCCAAGATCGTGGCGCGCAGCTACGAAAAACACCCCGAAATGCTTGCGAATTAATTTGGCACTTGACAGTAGTAACACAAGGTGCCTTGATCGAGGCCGTGATGCCTGAGTGTAAAACGATAGCCTAAATCAAAGTTTTGAATGGCTTCTGTAAGAACAATAAAGTCATCTGGTAAATGATAGACAGAGACTGCCAATTTTGGCTTGTGTTGAAGAATCAGGCCACGCGCACCATCCAGTGCCTGCTTTTCGGAGCCTTCAATTTCCAGTTTTAGATAAGTCATTTCATCCAGATAATTATCTAAATCCACAGCAAAAATGGTTTTACCGTCACTAATTCCAGCCATTGGACCATGAGATTCCAAAATTACACCACCTTGTTCTGAACCCGAGAATTCAAGCAGTGATTTTTTATTCCAGACACCAAACGGGTGAATAAAAAAGGAATCGCTTGCCTCGGGGGGTAATTGGTGGATGTAGCGATTTATGTTTTGCGTCACTTTAATAAAATTAGAGGGTTCTGGCTCAAAACTGTGAATGGCTTTAAAGCGATGGTTCATTGCGTTTGCAAAACGAATGGCGTCTTCACCGTTAAAAGCACCTGTGTCAATGTAAACTTCATTTTCACCAAATTCAAAGTCAACATCCTGCGGAATATAGCGATACTTAGAGTGATCGTTATATTGTAAGTAATAAGTATCATTCGCCGAAATGACAGCTTGCATATTTGAATGAAACACACAAATTGATTTTTCATCTTCAAATATGGATTCTAGCGCAAGCATTTGATCGAAATTTTCTAAATAATACAGAGTTTTCATTTTTTGAATATTGTTGGGAAAAATTCGAGTTAATGGTGCCTGACGAAACTGTTCCACACGAACATAGGTCAGGCCCGCCGCATTGATAGGATTGACGTATTTAGAATACGGTAGCCAGACAATTGTAATGTCTACAAAAATAGCGCCTGCGTAATCTGAGAGATTGTTTAAAAATTCATTTTTTTGAAGAACTGGAATACCTCGATATTGCGTGACAAAGGCATCGGCTTCATTAACGGCAACAATGGCACGCATATTTATCTGCCCTGGGTATAAATGCTCAAGAAGTATTGCATAGTCCAAATAATGCAGTAAATCTGAATTGTAGCCAAACAGGACAACATCGAAAGAGGATTGACCTTCTTCAATTTGTTGACAAGCTTCAACAAACGCCGCAGGAAATTTGCACAAGGGATTTTTTAGAACCTCATCGCGAAGGCTTAGCAAAGCATCACGACTTTTTACCACCGCATCGCTGGTCAATAATGTCGATTTTTCTGAAATGAGAACTGACATGACAAGTCCCTCTATATAGATGACACGTTCTAAAAAACATATCTAAAATGTAAAAAAAAACACAACTTTACACCAAACATGTGTTATTTGCCTTATTTTAAAGCCGTGGCAAAGGCTAGGTCATAGTCTTGGTATTGGGCATGCAGGCAGGCAAAGTGTTTGTTATGCCCTATGGCTGAGAGGCGATTGTCTGCAATCTCAAAATCAATCAAATCTAGGCCAGTTTTGTTGTTAAGCGTTGCTTTAAAAAGGGCTTCTTTTAAACACCAGGCTTCTCGCAAAGCATCTGACTGCGTCTCTGGGGTCAAGGCCCATTCAAACAAGCGCGATTGTTCTTTTTTGTTTAAATAAAACGGCGCCCACTGGTTCAAAAACGGGCGTTTGATTTCAACATCAATGCCCACGCCCAGGCCGTCTGCATCAATGCCGATGGCCATTGCAAATCCCTGCGTGTGCGCTATAGACCATCGTGGGTGCGGAAATATTACATCACTGGTTTCAAGCGATTCGCCAAAATGCGCCAAAACCTGCTTCAGCGCAAAACGACCCAAACACCATAGATTAGCTCGCTTTAATCCGAATAATAACTGGCTTTGATAACAAGCTGTTTCGTCTGGGGTTAGCGCCAATTTTGCAGCGGGCAACTGTGAAAGGTCTGCACACCCTAAAACACTGGAGGCATGACACTTAAGACGGACTTGTTGCTGCAAGGCCTTCAACCACGACAGGTCTGACATCATGCGCGGAAAAATCTTTCAGGGTGTTTTCAATAAGAGTGGCAATACGATCTCTGATCGCTTCTGAAACGTGACTCCCCAAGGGCAAACAAAGCACTCTGGAGGCAATGGATTCGGCCATGGGCATCGGCTGGTGATCCACGTAGGGTAAAGTTGACAGGCTCGGGAAAAAATAACGACGTGGATAAATATTTTCTAGGTTTAAGGCTTTTTTTGCGGCTACAGCGGCAGTTTCTGTGGGAAAAATCAATGGATAATAGGCGTAATTATAACTAGTTCCAGATCGAATGACAGGTCGCCTGAGTAGCCACTTGTCCAGTAATCGAGCATCGTAATAGTCACTCAGGACTCGTCGCTCTGCAATGCGATCTGCTACAGATGGCAATACGCATAAACCCATGGCGGCATGAAATTCACTACATTTGCCATTGATACCCACATCACTAAAGTCTTCTTCGCTGCAGTGGCCAAAATTTCGAAAATGGGCAATGCGGTCTGCTAAAGCCGGGGATTTGGTGATGAGTGCGCCGCCTTCGACAGTATGGAAAATTTTGGTGGCATGAAAACTGCTCATCGACATGCTGCCATAGTTAAAGATACTCTGACCTTGATATTTCACGCCAAAGGCGTGAGCGCCATCGTAGAGAATGGTCAGATTGTGGCGCTTGGCAATATCTTGCAGAGCCATGACATCACAAGGATTACCATAGACATGTGTGGCCAAAATACCCGTAGTTTTCGGTGTAATAGCGCGTTCAACCAAGTCTGGATTGAGCGTCAGGGTTTTTTCGTCAATATCCACAAAAACAGGCTTGATGCGTTTCCACGCCAAGGCGGATGTACTGGCCACGTATGAAAACGGGGTGGTAATGACTTCGCCTTGCCAACCTAATGCTTCAATCCCAATATCAAGGGCTATCGTCCCATTGGCAATCAGCTTGAGCGCGGGCACCTGCAAATAATCTTGAAGAGTAGACTCGAGTTGTGCAACTAATGGGCCATGGTTGGTCAACTGATTGCGCTGCCAAATGCCTTCTAGCAATTCGGTGTACTGTGCCAAGGGCGGCAGAAAACTTTTGACCACAGGAATGGCGTTCATAAATGCTAGACCAGTGCTTCTTCAGGCAGGGCTATCGTTGAGTTAGCGTTTGCGTTGTTTTGAAATTGTAAATTGTAAAGGGAGGCATACATGCCACCTTGTGCCAGCAAGGCGTCGTGAGATCCCTCCTCCATAACGTTGCCACCATCAATGACAACCACCCGATGGGCATTGCGGATGGTCGATAAGCGATGGGCAATGACGATGACGGTTCGGTTCACCATCAGTGCCTCAAGGGCTTTTTGCACAACCGCTTCTGATTGATTGTCCAAGGCGCTGGTTGCTTCATCTAAAATAACAATAGGCGCATTTTTCAAGAGGGCTCTGGCAATTGCCACACGTTGCCGCTGACCTCCAGAGAGCATAATGCCACGCTCTCCAATGAGCGTCTCAAGGCCTGCAGGCAGCTCTTGAATAAAATCACTTAGATAGGCCTTGTCAACCACATCCATGATGTCAGCCTCGCTGGCTTCTGGATTGCCCATCAGAATATTTTCTCGCAAGCTGCCGTTAAACAGAAAATTATCCTGAGTCACCATCGCAATCTGATGGCGCAGATCAGCAAGATCCACGTCACGGATGTCCACCCCATCGATCGTAATGGCACCAGACTGCACATCGTAAAATCTCGGAATTAAGGATGCAATGGTTGATTTTCCACCGCCAGAATTGCCGACCAATGCCACCGTTTCGCCCACGCGAAATTGCAATGAAATATCTTTTAAAACCGGTATGCCATTCGTGTATGAAAAAGAAACATTTTCGAGGCTAATGCCTTTTTGAATGCGTCCTATTGGTTTACTCGGCTTTGGACTTTGCACGGTCGGCTGTAAATCCATAATTTCAAATACGCGCTCAGCGGCCATTAAGGCGTTTTGCGTCGTAAAGAGGCTATTGCCCAAGTTTTTAATTGGGTTATACAGCATCACCAATGCGGCAAGAAAAGAGACGAAAGCCCCTGTGGTTAATTGGTGCGTAACGACTAATTGACTGCCCTGCCAAATGATTAAGGCAATCCCAATGGAGGCGATAAAGTGCATGGTAGGGGTCAAACGGCCTTGAATTCTGAAAAGACCCAGGTTTTGGTGATGAATGTCATTTTGGACCGCTTTAAACTTGGTCAATCGCTCTTGGTGCAAGTTGTACCCGTAAACGACCCGAATTCCCATGGTGGTTTCTGTATAGAATGAAATCAAGTTACTGGTAATGTCCAGAATCCGAAGATTCAACCCGCGAATAGATTTGCGAATGCGAGTGGAAGGAATGAGCGTAGCCATCAATATCACAATGGCGACAATAGCCAGCTTCCAGCTTGTATAAAGCAACACAAAAATCAGCGATATAGAGGCCACCAATCGTATGGTGAGATCTTTAAAATTATTCAAAATACTCGATTGCAACACCTGAGGATCATTCAGATAGCGTTGAATCACCATGCCGGAGGGGGTTTGATCAAAATAGCAAACGTCCATGGTCTGCAATTTTTCAAAGAGTTCCTGACGAATGTTATTCAGAATATGACTACCCAGCCAGCCACCCAAGTAAATAGAACCGTAGTTCAATAGCCCTTGCACCAACGTAAATCCAACAATGACAAACGGTACCAGAGACACACTGGAAATGGACTGTTTCACCAGAATCGTATCGGCGTAGGGTCTTAGCGAAAACGCAATGGCCGCATCGAGCGTCCCAATGGGCAAGGTCAAAAGCATCCACAACGCCACAAAGCCTAAGTAAGGATGGACATAGCGATAAATACGACGATACAATGCCCATTGCACAGACAATTTGTGTCGTATTGTAGAGAGAGCGTCCCTAAAGTTCATAGTGAATCCAAACACATTAAAAAAATATTAAAAAAACGCCGCTGACACTTAGAAGCAAACTGAAAGCAAACGAGAGATTTATGGTAGAAATGAAGCCATTATCACGTTAATAACCTCATTCTACTGCAATCAAGTAAAGCCGATCTACTTTTGCGCGATGACTTCAAGCAGAGTGGCTTCCAACACGCCTTAGGATGATGAAACTGGCGTTTTGTTGGGTTTGCATTTTTTCAGGTATACACGGGCAACGCTGGCACGCCAAAAACGGTTTGATTTTCCTTAACGGTTTTAAGCACGACGCTTCCCGCTCCAACCGTTGAGCCGGCTTTGACGTGAGAATTAGGAAGCACCACCGCATGGGGATGAATCGTTACCCCGGCTTCAATATGACTGCCGCCGCCAATAAAGACAAAACTATTGATGTGGCAGCCTTCATCAATGCGAACATCATGGCCAATGGCCACATTGGAATTAATACAAACCAGATCACCAATGACCGTTTCACAAGCAATTGACACGTTATGAGCAATAATAACACCACGGCCGAATTTGGTATGGGGTGTCATGGCAACATGGGGATGGAACATGTTGCCAATATCTGCATTTTTTTTAAGCAGTAAATCTCGATAGTGTCGCTTGGCTTGATAAGAAGCTATTGGCAAAATAAAAAAATCGCGCTCGCCGGGCTCAAAATCTTCAACAGATGACACAATCGGTACTGGATAATTCAACCCATCTAAAAGATGCGGTCGATCATCGAGAAACCCAGCCACACGGTAGCGGCCATCAAGTGAGGCGGCATAATTTGCCAACCAGAAAACTTCTCGAGCAAACCCACCAGCACTGACGATATAGAGGTTTTTAAGGGGGACAGATGCATCGCTTGTTGTCATTTGCAAAGAAGCCCACCATCCAACAGAATATGCGTGCCCGTGACCCACTTGCTGGCATCGGATAGCAGATAAACAATCGCATTGGCCACATCTTCCGGCTCACCATACCCCAGGGGATAAGCCAAAGCATCGCGTTCGTATTGCTCTTGGGTAACGGCTCCGCCCTCCATGAGGGGTGTTTTGACCATTGCAGGGCAAACCGCATTGGTTCGAATTTTTTGACCCGCTAACTCAACCGCCCAAATTTTACACCACGCCAACAAGGCAGCCTTGGCTGGAGAATAGGCTGATTGACCAGGTACGCCAATAAAAGGAGCCACAGAAGAGACCATGACGATAGAAGCCCCCGGGTTGATGCGCTTACCTTTGAGGCAATCTCTTGTCAGATGCAAGGGCAACTCGGCGTTGATTTCAAAGAGCTCACGAAATAATTTATCCGTCATATATTTCAGGGGCGCCAGACGAGAAATGCCCGCTGAGTGAACCAAACCGTCTAGCGGCGGCAATGCGGCAATTAGGCTCTTTACAACATCTTTATCCATCAGCTCGCCAGCAAAACTGAGATGCTCGGTCTCTGCCGTTGTCTCAGCTTGAACCAGTGCCATCGTTTCAGCCAGGCGCTCTTTGTTTCGGCCGGTAGCAAAAACCCGCCCTCCCATGGCGGCAATATGAAGACACGTCTGACGCCCAATGCCGGATGAGGCTCCGGTGACCAGAACCGTTTTACCCACTAAGCTAAATGGATTTTTCATTAAAGCTCTATTACCTCAGGGCATACGATGCTATTGGTTTCGACGCATGCAGTTCCCCAGGAGAGCCCCACGCCAAACCCTGATAATACCAAACGCATTGGTTGGCTTTGAAGCTTGTCACGCAGTTCACTCACTAACGTGAGGGGAATTGTTGCCGAGCTGGTATTGCCGTATTTTTTCAGTGTGTAGGGATGCTTTTCTGGTGGAATTTTCAGATTTTTTCGAATCATTTCATTCATCAGCATGTTGGCCTGATGAAACACAAAACCGTCTACTGTTTCAACGGTTTGTCCCGAAAAAGCCATAAGCGCCTTCACTGCAGGCGGAATTTCACGAACCGAGAAATTAAAAACCTCTAGGCCATCCAGCACAAATTGGGTATTCACCTCAATATAGCCGCCTTCTAGTGCCTCGTAGCTGAATGTATCTTCATGAAAAGGGTGACGATAAGCACCGTAGCGATGCATAATAGCTTCTTTACCAGATCCATCGCTAGCCAGATGAAAATACATGGAAGGTGCGCTCTCTTGACACTCTAGGGCGGTAGCAGTGCCGCAATCACCAAAAAGCGGTGGGGTTGCATGACGCGTTGAAGGTAAAATCCCTTTAGAAGAAGTGTCCCCAACCAGTAAAAGGGCTTTTTTGAAGCCGCCACCAGCCATCATCGAAGACACAACTGACAACCCGTAAGTATAGCCAGAGCAGCCTAAATTGATGTCAAACGCAGCACATTCTCGAGACAGCCCCAGGCGATCCTGCAGTGTAATGGCGGTCGCAGGTAAAATATAGTCAGGCGTTTGGGTGACAAAAATCAATAGATCAACACTGCTTCGATCCCATTGCAAATCTTGGAGCAGACGATCGGCGGCGGCAAAGCAAAAGTCAGACGTGCATTGATCAACCGTGCTAAGGCGACGATTTTCAACACCGGTCGTCTTCATGAATTTCAGACGATCGGCAGGCTCGCCGTAAAAGCTATCCAAAATGGATTGGGATACTTTTGGAACGCTAGCCGCAAGGCCTACAATTTTCACGTTGGAGACAATAGATTTCATTTAGGCAAGCGCCATGACTTTGGATTCAACAACACGATAGAGATCGCCAATGGTGTTGCAAGCCTGCAATTCAATGCCTGAGACTTGAACATCGTACTCAGAAAAAATCATGGCCAACGTCATCAAAGCCGCAATCGACTCCCACTGCTCCAAGTTGCGAAATATGGTATCAAGCGTAACGGAGCCGGGCGTGACGCCTTCAATGGCCCCTTCAATATTTTCGATAAACTGTTTGGCATCCATAATAAAAGCCCTTTGCAAATATCAACTAAAAAATAACAGCCTTTTTAATATTTATAGTCAAAACGCCCTAAAGAAAAAAGTCGCCGCAATGAAACTTAGGCAGAAATAATAAATGAGGCTTTTTACCATGCCCTCTTCGGGTGACATTATACAGAGACAAGATTTGATGAACAATGCGCACTTTCGCCAGTTATTTCGAGAAATAAGCCGTCTCGACAAGCTCTATAAGCACGTTGGTATTCTTGCACACGTTTCTCTTCCATGCAAAGTATCCCAGATCGATCAATCTGCTCAACCCCTTGCTGCACTTTGGCAGAAATGGCGACATCTTCATCCAGAACAACCTTGCCCATCTGGATCATTTGGTCTGTGGCGACTTTGACCATCGCTAATTCTTGCGAGGAGGGGCTGTCAAGCCGAGTCTGAATAGAGCGATGCACTATGCGGGTTTCTGTGGCAGATACCGGGTGAAATGTTTGTATAAAAAACGCCGATCCATAGAAGGTGGCGAGGTTAAAATTCGGGAAAATATGGGTTTGTTGATAGGTTTTTGTTTGATACGGCCGTGACATGAAAAATCGTTCCAGTTTTTGCCAACGGCTATAGGCGCCTTCTTCTACTTCGTCTAATACAAACGAGTGGGGATAAGCAAAATGAAAGGCATGGCCAATCTGTTTTTTGGGCGCCGTGGCCTCATTTGAATCTGCCTGCATGACTTGGCCAGCACCAAGTTGTGCAATGCTGTTTTTATGAATAAAGGGCACATGGTAGCCTTCCAGAGAATTTTCAACCAGTACCTTCCAGTTAGCAGGTGCCGTAAGCGTGTATGTGTCTAAACACGGCCCAAAGGCATGGGACATCTCTTCAAGCATTGGGAAGAAATCACCCAGATACGCCTGTAAGGTTGATCCATTGGGCGACAGCCGAACAAAGACCAAATGGCCACAGGTCTCTAGAGCAAAATTCTCAAGCGCTAAGGCTTCAGGCTCCAGGCACGGAAAATCTTTTCGATGAGGAATACCCGCTGGAATGCCTTTCTCGTTATATACCCAGCCGTGATACGGGCACTGCAGGGGACGATTACCTTGCGCTTCAGATTGAAGCTGGCTGTAGCGGTGCGAACAGACGTTTCGAAATGCCTTTAGGCTGCCTTTAAAGTTTTGAATGACCAGCGCCACATCACCAATCTGAGTGGTGACAAAATCATTATGGACCGATAAATCTTGTTTTAAGCCGACAAATTGCCAAGTTTGATGCAATAGATAGGCTTTTTCCCAATCTAAAACCGCCGTGTCGTAATAATCTTTGGGGTGGGTGTGCGGCAACATGGTCACTCCTGAGATAGTGCAGTGTTTCGTCCGGGTGGATAGAGGCCTTAAGACCCTAGATGGGAGCTCACGTGTCTCTCAAAAGAGCATTCACTATAGAACATTCATCTCGAGAGCACATGAGGTGTGCGAGCAGAATAAGGGTAAATTTTTTAGACTATTGAAAAGTGGCGCGCTGTGAGAGATTCGAACTCCCGACCTCATGGTTCGTAGCCATGCACTCTATCCAACTGAGCTAACAGCGCATTTTGGACACTCTGTTTGTATCTTATGCAAAACGTATCGTCTGGGGCAAGAGTCTAATCATAAGGTTCGTAAGATTTGATTGTTTTTGAGTGTCTTAAAGTGATTTAATTGTTTGGTTTTTGGCTATTTTTTCGCCGATTGTTGGATGAGTGCTGTGGTCTCGTGACGTTACAGAATATTCAATAGTTTATGCGTTTGAGGAACAACGCGTACTTGATGAAAGTGGCCTTGAAGCACATCAATCAGTCGAAACAATTCACGGGCAGAACACGCAAGCCGGGGCGATGGGTTTTCGGAGTCTTCTGGCAGTGTCATCGGCTGCAGAAAAATCGGGGTGTCTGCATGGCGAACAATGTCTCGGATGGCAGCAAGCTCATCGTCGGGGATGGTGTGTTCAAAAATGAGCTTAATAAAGGTTTGCGCTTTCCGGTCAGATTCAGACACGGCCAGCCGGTAAAAGTCAGCCTGATTTTCAAAATCTGCGGCCTCCCCGGTGGCACTGGGGAGTTTAATATCCATGGCAATAACCGATAACCACGGCAGTACCTCTTTTAAAAATAAGGGTTGAGTCCCGCTGGTTTCCAGATAAAACCGGAGGCCTTGATGGACGAGCTCTGGCAGGCTATTGGCCAAAAAGCGATGGTATAATAACGGCTCGCCACCCGTTAAGCTTACGCTGTGATGGCGGACTTTTCCCCAGGCTGTCAGCAGGAGTTGATGGAAAAGGGCTTGAGAAATGGGGTTTTCAATTAGGGTTTCATCCCCTGAACCCGCGTTTTTTTCCCAATGGCACTGGCCAGTGGCCGACATCATGGGGGTGTCACAATAGCGGCATTTTAGGTGACAATGCGCAAAGCGCACAAAAAGCTGTCGATGACCCACATAGGGGCCTTCTCCTTGAACAGAAGAAAAAATAGATTGAATGGGCGCATAGGCCTCAGTGAGGACATCTTGGGCGTGGGGCATCATATGGCTTTAATGTATATCAAAAGCCGTAATGTCGGCTATCAAATCGATAGTATCTCGAATGGCAACTGCAACGCTCGGTAACACATCATTCAAAATGGAATTGACCCTTTTTGGGGGTCTTGCCTATACTGTTTGTACTGACTCATCTTGAGTGCTTCATTTTGAGTGCTTCATTGGCTATTTCAATAGGAGATAAGGGCCTTTATTTTATGGTGAGCTTTTATCAGGAATCGCCTGACGGGCGTTTCAAAATCTCTTTTTAATATCCCAATTACATTTCAAAAAGATGGGTTAGCAGCGTTTAATTTTCTGGTTATTGTTTGACGATAAGGTGAATGTCCTGTTTTTCGGCAGTTTTGGGTACTTTTTTGTAATTACCCTTAGCGGTCTTTGTGTTCGTTATTTACTATGATTTAAAAGAATCAAGAGGGTTGTCGTGTGGCCATGGATTTAAAACAAGGTGATCTGGAAAATATTATCCTCAATGCGTTGTGGGATTTAGAGCAGCTCAACACAGCCTTGTCTTGCCAAGCGCAGGCAGATTCGATGAATCACGCCAAAGCTGTCAGTACGCACGCTCATGATGTGGAGTCTGAGGCCTCCAGCCTGCAGCAGGCGGTTCATGTTTTTGTGGGAGATATTCAAAATCGCATTCAAACCCCGACCAAGCGTTGGGCGTATACCACCGTTAAAACGGTTTTGGATCGTTTGGTGGATAAAGGGCTGGCGGAGCGCGAAAAAGAGGGGAAGAAATATTTTTATCGCTCCCTCATGTCTCGTGATTCGGCAGGTCGTCAGGCGTTGCAAAAAGTACTCCGCCAGTTCTTTAAAAACGACATGAACGATTTGTTGCGGTGCCTTTATGAGTTGCCGGATGCTGCTGATATAGCTTTAGACAAGGTGTTGCCAACGCCTCCTGCGCTCTCTGCCAAGGCCATGGCTGACAAGCAGCTGGTGACGCTAGGCAATTAGTGACCACGTTAAATCTTACGTTAAGGCCGTTGTCATTTTGGTTTGCTCTCTGAGTGGCTTCTCTCAGATTTTCCGCAGGCTAGTGTATTTCGGTTTCGAGTGGTTTTTCGGACGCTGCTGTATTATAGTAACGTCAAGCTTGAATCCTGCTGGAGCGGTGTCCGAGTGGTTTAAGGTGCAGTCCTGGAAAGACTGTGTAGGGGAGACTCTACCGGGAGTTCGAATCTCCCCCGCTCCGAATTTAAAAAAGGATTCAACACAACAATAGACCGACCCTAATGGATAAGGTCGGTCTGTTTGCGTACTTTATTTGCTTTGGAGGGTTCCTTAGGCGGTGGGTTGTTTGCGATAGGCATTGAGTGCCGCCGGATTTACAGACAGCCAGTTTAGACCTCCTTTGGCAGACGGTTTTGCACCCTGACTGGTGCCAGCCACACCTTTTGCAACAAAGGTGCCACCATAGCGGCCTCGGCTAAAGGTGACCACGTTATTTTTGGCCAGGTTTTGAAGTGCCTTGCGAATAGTATTGGTACTGACGTTTAGCGTGGTGGCCAAATCATTCATGGGGGGTAGCTTGTCCCCTTGTTGGTATTGCGAGGCAATCAATTCCTGAATGTGAGATTCTACCCGTTCGTAATTGTAGAAGCTGGCTTCTTCGGCGGGCAAAAATATTTTTTGATCACTTGGGAAGAACTTGGTGGTATCCACCTTACGAGCCACAAAGGTACCATAGCGGCCGCGTTTGCTTTTAATGATGCCTTGGGCTGACAGACGTTTCATGGCATCGTGCACGGTTTTGATACTGACGCGAAGTTCGGTTGCCAACTCTAAATGCGCGGGAAATTTGTCACCCACATCGTATTTTTCAGTAATCATGGTTTTTAAATCGCGCTCGAGTTGATCAATCAGGGTTTCCGATTCAATGGCTGCCACAGAGTGATCCGAGGAGCAATCTGGGATTTCACGTAAAAACCAATTGGCTTTATTTCCCCGTGTCCCTTGACTGTGAAGCACCCCTTGGGCGGCCAGATATTCCAGAGCCAGCCGCGTGGTGTTGGGCGCAGAGCCAATAATTTTAGCCATCTCACGGGCAGAGGGTAAGGCCTCTCCGGGTTGGATAGAGCGTGTGAGGAGGGTTTGCTTAATGGCAACAATGGCTTGCTCGCGTTTGCTGGTTTGTTTGCGCATCCGGCTATCGGCACGATTGGCCGCTCGAATAACGGTGCCGATCCGTTGCTTGGACTCTACATAGCCGTCATCTTCGACAAAGCGAATGGCATTTTGTACTGTGCCAACGCTAACCCCCAGATAACTGGCCAGTTCGTGTTTACGGGGCAGCAAGTGTTGTTCGGTCAACTCGCCTGTTTCCAGCCCACAAGAAATCCAAGTTTTCAGCCACTCGGCAATGAGGCCATCTTTGGTAACACCCGGATTTCCTTTGAAGTCTGGTTTTTCGGTTGGCATATGCTCAATGGAGAGTTGCTGAACGTTGGCTTTGGTTACATGACTCGTGGCCAACGTATCGTTCATCGCATTGGGCTTGGAGGCCAGGGCGCCACCTTGAATCAACACGCTTGAAGCCATCGACGAACCAGATGTTTTCTGGAAGTTGGTTTTATCGACGAGTTGTTGCGCAGTATTGCGTTTTGAAGATGATGAGAATGCCATACGGAAGTCAAGTCCTCATGTGGGGAAGAGGGAACAAACAACGATTTTGATAGCCTATGGTGTGATTATGGTGTGATAGGGTTGACGTATTGGTTTGAATGGACGGATAAAACGACCCTTGAGCTTGGACATTGAACGGTTTTTAGAAGTTTTACAAGGTTGATTTGGGATGCTTGCTGAGGTTGCTTACTGAGGTCTCAGGTAATGCTCACTCTGTTTATATTAAAACGCTCATTCTCAAATGATTGCTAATAATCTTTTAATTTTTTTTAGAATTGTGATATTTATCTTAAAACTTGATATACAAACATTATCATTGAGAACTGCCGGATGCCATGATATATCAGATTGCAAAAGTTCGTATGCCTTGGACGGCTGATCTTATTGCAATATGAAAACAACACGAATAAGACGTTCATAATTTCATGGGCCAGTGACAGTGTTTCAGCGACTGCCGTTGCAACATGGCGGCCTGCAACCAAGCGACACGATTCACAAGGAGCAAAAAGTAGGATGGCTCAAAAATTGTTTGCCTATGGGATAGGGACACCCAGACAACGCTCAGCAGGATTTTTGTTGATGTGGTGTTTGGTGGTCTATCTACGGGGCTAAGAGCAGCATTAATGGACGGCAACAAGGTGGGCTAACTTGTTGCGAAGTCTTAAGATGGCTTGCGCGTGAAGTTGGCAGACGCGTGATTCAGAGACACTAATAATGTCACCAATTTCTTTAAGGGTCATATTTTCGTGATAATAGAGGGCAATTAAGAGCTTTTCACGCTCAGGCAGGCTTTCAATGGCTTGAGAGAGTCTGGTTTGCAGTTCTTGAAGTTCGTATTCTCCCTGGGGATCCGGGCTGTTGAGATCCACAACCGAGTCAATCAGTGACATGGACGTATCACCGCCCCCATCATCGCGCCAGTGCTCATCCAGAGACAACATGAGATGATTGCTTTCGGCCATGATCGTGCGAAGTTTGTTCATTGGCACTTTGAGTTCTTCTGCCAGTTCTTCTTCAGTGGCGACGCGTGAGAGTTTTTTTTCTAGGCGAGCCATGGCCTCGGCAAGCTCTTTAGAACGTTTGCGCACCCCGCGCGGAACCCAGTCCTGCAAGCGGAGTTGATCAATAATAGAGCCCCGGATCCGTGTAATGGCATAGGTCTCAAACTTCAGACCCCGTTTGGGATCAAAGCGTTCAACGCTTTCGATGAGGCCAATAATGCCATAGCTAATGAGATCTTCTTGAGAAATACTCACCGGTAAGGTCATGGGCAGTCGGCTCACCACATAGCGCACCAGATGGGTGTAACGCAAGATGAGTTTATCGCGCATGGGTTTGTTATCTGGGTTCTCTTTAAAGCGCTGCCAGAGTTGCGCCAACTCGGTGGCTTCTTGATGGGTCATGGTTGCCCGCGATTTGGGCTTTTCTGTGGAAGTCGCCAGGGTATGTGGAAACAGATCCGTCATGAAACGTTGATCAACCCTTGTTAGGAACTTTTGCAAAAACGCCAACCCGCTAAAATGACGTGTCTCATCGCATAAAATCTTAAAATCAATCGGGTATGGTTTATCTATTATAAACAAAGCCTCTGGTGTTATCAGTCCCTCGGCCAGAGGACGTGGCCGTAAAGTTACCCTATTTGAGGGATGAAGGAGGGCTTGAATCAATCATCCGATAGCTTGAGAGAGCATTTTTGTATTGCCGCTTTCTGGGGCTCCAGCCGGTAAAGTCGAATCATCGCCAAGACTGGAATAGCCGCGATTAACCCCGCAAGGCCTGCTATTTGCAAGCCAACCATCAAGGCTAAAACGGTGGCCACCGGATGCAGTCCGAGCACATCGCCCATAATTTTAGGAGAAATGATGTTGTCTTTAATGCTCTGGTAACAATAGGATGACAGCCACACCCAAAGTAAGGTCATGGGAGATTTACTGAGCAAGACGACTAACAAGCCAGGGGTAATGCCCAGATACGTCCCAATGACCGGAATGATGTCGGCGACTCCAAAAAAGACACCCAGAAGCACCCCATAGGGCACATCAAACACCGAATAAACAATAATCATATACAGGCCTGTGAAGGCGCCAAGCACCACCTGACCCAAAACAAAAGCGCGCATCACTTTGTGCAGCTTTCGCAGAAAATCATGCGCTGTGCGTCTTGAGCCTATCGGCATCATGCGCACACAGGTTGCCTGAAGCCGACCACCGTGCAGTAAAAATTGATACACCAATACCAGGGTCGCCAAGACCGCCACCAGGCCTTCTAGGGTGCTATTTAAAAACGTGCCTGCAGAGCTCACCCAGGTTGAAGAGGTCCCCTCGGCCCAGAGAACAAACTTCTGCAGGCCGCTGCTTAGCCAGCTGGCAAGATGAAGGGTTGAGGAGGAGGTGGGTGCATCGGGCATGAGCCCTGTGGAGGGGGTGAGTGTTTGCACCCATTCGGGTGCAATATTAAACACGTGTGTGATTTCAATATCCAACAGGGCTAAATAATTGGGCAACGCTTCAATAAAAGCGGTGAGCTGCTTACTTAAAAGGGGCACTAACCAGAGTGAGGTCAATGATGTCATCAGGATAAACGCCATGGTTGCCAGGGTGACGGCAATCCATCGGCGAGGCCCCAACCATTTTGGAAACATCAGGCCGCTGGCCTGTGTGAGCCATTCAACGGGCGTTTCTAGTAAATAGGCCATTAGTAAACTGACCATTAAAATGGTAAGCAAGGGCATGCCCCACGTGAACACCACCCAGAGCAGTGCAATCATGGTTAACCATTGACCAATCCAATAGGTGCCTTTACCAGTCTGATTAGCGTTTGAATACATCGTGGAAGTCATGTTCGCCCATACTCACATTACCAGATTGATTGCCCTTGAAGCGGTTTTACAAAATGATACCCGCGAATCACAAACCCTTCGCGAAAATAAAAGCGATGTGACGCTGGATTATCCACAAAGGTGTCCAACGTGGCAATCGTGGCGCCTTTTTGGTGTGCCTCCTCAAGACATCGATTCAACAAGTGGCGACCAATGCCTTGCCCTCTTTGCTTGCAATCCACCACAAAATTATCAATATCGGCCTGTAAACCACACCAAACACGCGGGAAAAACCATAATCCCACAACGCCGAGGCAGGTTTGTTGAGGATTCAAATAGGCAAATTGTCGATAGTCAAACCGCTGGGCTTGATGAAGGCTTTCAAGATAACGATCCAGTGTGTGATGAGGATACATCTGCTGCATGAGCGGCCAGCCCTGACGCATCTCTTCAGGGGTGGTCCACGTCACAATGTTGGCCTGTCGTGAGGGGGGCATCGCACTTACTAACCGATCGTTTATGTGATCTTTTATGTGATCGTTCAAGCAGAAATTAATGTTTTGGCCGCAAGGTAGGAAACAGAATGACATCGCGAATGTGGCTGGCATTGGTCAGTAACATGGCCAGTCGATCAATGCCAATGGCCATGCCGCCTGTGGGAGGCAGGCCATATTCCAGCGCGTTAATGTAATCCAAATCCATGGGGTGTGCCTCGGCGTCGCCTGCGGCACGCTCGGCCACTTGCGCTTCAAAGCGTGCACGCTGATCCAGAGGATCCGTCAGCTCGCTGAAGGCATTGGCCAGCTCCCAGCCAAAGGCAAAACTTTCAAACCGCTCAACAAGCAGCTGCACAGGCTGAGGATTGCGCTGTACTTGCTCGCGTTTAATTTTTGCCAAGGGCGAAATGGCCTGTGGTAAATCCATGACGTGAATGGGCTGAATTAATGCGGCCTCAACACGCGCTTCAAAGGCTGCAGCCACACAATGACCCCAGCTCATTCTCGCATCGCTCACGTCGAGATCGACCCCCAGTTTTTTGGCGGCTTCACGTGCGGCCAAATCGGAGTCGAGGGTCATAAAATCCACGCCCGTTTTTTCAAAAATCAGATCGCTCATGCGTTTTCGAGGCCAGGGGGGGGTAAAATCCAATTCAATATCCCCATAGGGCACACGCATGGCGCCTGTCACGGCAAGTGCTGCCTGACTGACCAGCGTTTCGGTCAGGGTCATCATCTCGGTATAATCAACATAGGCCTGATAAATTTCGACCGAGGTAAATTCAGGATTGTGCTTGGGCGAAATGCCTTCATTTCGGAAGCATCGATTCAGCTCAAAGAGTTTGTCACTCAAGCCGCCAGCAATCAGGCGTTTGAGATAAAGCTCGGGAGCAATGCGCAAATACAAATCCGTATCCAGTGCGTTGTGATGCGTGACAAACGGTTTTGCCGCCGCACCGCCAGCAATGGGGTGGAGCATAGGGGTTTCGACTTCCAAAAATCCAGCTTGCGTCAGAGATTGCCGAATACTGGCCACCACCTGAGCGCGCTTTTTTAAGCGATCGCGGCTTTCAGCGTTAACGATTAAATCCAGATACCGCTGGCGGGTACGGGTTTCCAGATCATTGAGGCCATGATATTTTTCAGGCAGCGGCAGCAGGGCTTTGGCGAGCAATTCATAGCGCTCAACCCGAATGGACAACTCCCCGCGGGGCGTGCGACGCACAATACCCGTTACCCCCACAATATCTCCCAAGTCTAGCCATTTGAGCGTCTCCAGACACCCGGGGGTTAAATAATCCTTGTGGCAAACCGCCTGAATTTTACCGCTCTCATCCTGCAAATCCAGAAAAAGCCCCGCGTTTCGAATGGCCATAATCCGGCCGGCCACCGAGACCACATCTTGGGTGTCAACGCCGTTTGCAAGTTCAGCGTAGTGGGCTTGGAGGTGCGCCGCCGTGGCTGTGCGATCAAAGCGGTACGGGTAGGGATTTAAACCCTTGGCCGCCCAGTCGCTGAGTTGGGCAATGCGCTGGGCACGAATGGCGTCGCCGCCGTGTAAGTTACTTTCAGACCGTGATTCTTGAAGTGGGGGTTCAGTAGAAGGGCTCATAGGGATTTTGTCGAATGACGCTATTGCGGGCAAAGGGTAGACTACTGCCAAATCATATCATCCCTTGACGGCACCTTCTAGCGAGCCGCTCATAAACTGCCGCTGAGCCACCATAAACACCATCAATACAGGCAGGATGCTTAACAGGGTGCCTGCTGCAATGAGTCGCCAGTTGGTGCTAAACAAGCCCTGAAGCTGCACCAGCCCAACCGAAAACGGATAATACCTGCCATTGCCCACCAGAACGCTTGGCCACAAAAGCTCTCCCCAAACGGCCATAAACGTAAAAATGGCCAAGACCGACAGCGTCGCCCGCAATTGCGGTAAATGCACATGCCACAATAACTGCAGGCTGTTGCACCCTTCGAGCACCGCGCTCTCTTCCAGCGAGGCCGGAATGCTCAGTAACGTTTGTCGCACCATTAACATGCCAAAACTGCTTACGGCAAACGGCAGTGCCATGCCCACCCAGGCCGCCAGCCGATGGGGTAGCCAGCTGCCCAGCAGTCCGCCGCCGTCTCCTGAAAGCCCCAGATGTTGAAACAGCAAATACAACGGAATCAGCAACACCTGAAACGGCAAGAGCATGGCCAGAATAATCAAAACCAGCAAGAGTTGCTTGCCGGCAAAATGCATTCGCGCCAGCGGATACCCGGCAAGCACGCTTAAAAACACGTTACAGCCCACCGCCAGAGTCGACATGGCCATACTGTTGATAAGATAATCGCCCATGGGGGCAGCACGCCAGACGTCAATAAAATGGCTCAGGGTTGGCGAGGCAGGCCAAAAGCTGGGCGGCCACGAGAAGACGGCCTCCTGTGAGCCACGAAGGGCAGTCACTAACAGCCAGGCAAACGGCCCCACGGCCAAGGCCGACAGCAGCAGCAATATCAGATACCGAGGGAGCGAGGCAAAAGAGGGTTTCATGTCACGTATTGTAAACAAAGTGGCGCCCACATGCGCACGTTTTACCTTGAGGGGTGTTTATGTGGGTGTGGCCATGCCATTTTGTCAAAAACAAATGTAAAAGTAGCTCACGACCTCGATTTTACTGGAGACATCACTATGAATATAAACTCAAATACCCCCCCC
>JAYKJM010000085.1:0-4477 GCA_035285385.1 Vampirovibrionales bacterium | reverse complement strand
CCCTGCGCATGGCTACGATAAGCCGCCATCACGTCGGGTAAAAACCCAATTTTACCCGTTTGCGCATGCAGTAGAAAAAACGGCCAATCCCCCAAAGGCAAGGGATAAATCCACTCCGGTAAGGTCGTGACCACCCCCCGTCGAACCATCGAGGAGGCGGTTCGAATATAATTGCCCAAACAAAGTCGGGCCATCGTGGTCTCTGGTGCCTGTCCTGCATTTGAAATCGTCACCTTCGAGGCTGAAGCGGTCTCTGCCGACCCCTGCTCGATGATCTCTACCGCGTGAAAGCACAAAGCAACATCAGGGTGTTGCGCCAGAAAGGCAACCTGCTTTTCAAGCTTTTTAGGGTCTATCCAGTAATCATCGCCTTCTACCCAGGCCAGGTATTGGCCTTGGGCATGCTCGAGCAAACGAGAAAAATTAGCATGGCCGCCTTCATTGTGAGGTGAAATAAAGGCACGAATGCGATCCGGGTATCTGGCCTGATAGGTTTGAACAATCGCGGCGGTGTCATCCGTTGAGCAATCTTCGCCTACCAGAATTTCAACACGAAACGTGGTTTGCTGCATCAAAATACTATCCAGCGTTTGCGCAATAAAGCGGCCATGATTATAGGTTGTGACCAGGACGCTGACCAAAGGAGGGATCATTTCGATGAACTTCGCTTTCAAAGACAACTATCAGAGAAACTATATTTAAGAAAGAATCGCAGACGACAGAGGATTTAAAAAATTTTTGATTGTCCCATATTTACTTCAACAAACCAGCCACTGACAAACGATGATGCGCCTGTATCCATTTGGCCAGCTGACGATAATTGGGTTCATGCGTGGCCACCAACCGCCAGAATCGATGACTGTGATTTGCCTCAATAAAATGAGCCAGCTCATGCAAGGCTAAATAGCGAATGGCGGGCTCGGGGACGTTATTGAGACAGTGCTTGGAAACGGTAATGACCCCGGTTTTGACATTAGCTTGTGCCAAACGGGTACTGACCGCTGCACCAATGCGTGCTTTATTAAACGCAACTTTAAGGGTCGAAAAATTGAGTCGGCTGATATAACAAGATAAGGCTGCGGTTTGCAAAAGCGTAATTCGCGGCACATCGCTCAAAGCCTTTGTATATAAATGAATATCTTGTTGAAGGGTGGCCAATAGTTGCGCTTTTAAAGAGTCAATGGCAGATTGCGATTGATAATGAGACCATTGACTTGGCACTCGAATGGTCATTCCTTGGTTGCCCCATCGCCCTGAAGCGGTTTGTCGGGCAGTGGTTCGCTCTACCTGAACCGGTATATGAGACATCTCTTGAAACACATCAGAAGAATGACCCGTTTCTGTAAAGGGCAGATCCATCCAGAGAAGGGTGTTTGCTGGAGGCATGACAGAAGTGGAGGTGTTCATAGATGGCATTATGTCAAAAAACCTCCTTTCGATGATATGAGGATGTTTGGAGATTATTTTTAATTTGGCAATGCCCCTTAAACTGTTTTATAGAAGTATTTTTTAAAACATTTATATTTCAATCATCGTCATCATCATCATAGCGATAGAAATCTGTTGAAAACGTCTTAAAAAGCACTCAATGGCTTAAAAAGCGCTGTTGAAAACCTGTTTGCTATGACGTTGAGTTCAGGATGAAAAATTTTATATGGTTTGAACAATAAAGCTCTTAAAAGCATTCCTTACAAAGAACCGGTTGAAAAGGACTCAAAAATTTTCTTTATTTTGAGGCGTTATCATCGGATGGAATCTTGTTTTGAAAGATATTTAAACAGGTTTTAAAACAGAATAGATCGTAAGATCGCGATTTTTGAACAGGTTTTCAACCAACGTTGTAGCCTGTGTTCGTTACAAGGCAGTGTCGTAGATTTTTACGGTCGCATCCTACACAAAATGATGTTGTCGCCATGATTTTTGGGTCGATGATTCGTTTAGATCTTGAATAAAATCCTACAGCCAGAGGAGGGGAATTGCCTTGACCTGAAGCACAATAAAGAAGATAGAGAGAGAGCGTCTTTAAAAAAGGCAGTAGCTCCAAAAAAAGGCATAAGCCCCAATGAGGTTGCCCACTGTAAAAGCAGGCTCAGGAGAGCATCGCATGGATGATCGAGCATCAATAGAAATGAGTACGCCCTCAGGGCTGACCTCTGCCGTTGAGCAAGCCGATATATGGCCCGAGCAATTGCTAATGATGCTGGAACAACAGCGTTCGGTATTAGCAGAAATGGAAATCGCACTTATGCAAAAACAGGATGCGTTGCTCATGATGGCACCGGATGCGTTGTTAGCATCGGATGCCACATTGACGAGGCTTGCCAAATGCCATCACGAGCTTGAAATGGAACGTCAGGCATTGATGCGTCAGGTGACTGAGCAACTGGGTTTTGAGTCGGTGGAAAATCAGCCGCTGACGCTGTCAGGGGTGAGTCAGTTGTTGGCATCTTATTTTCCAAATCATGATTTTTCGCTGCGTTTGAGTTCTCTTAAACAGACATTATTGCGGCAGGCCCGTCGCATTCAACAGCTGCAGGATCATCACAAAAGTTTGCTGAAAATTACACGTCAATGGATTGCTGGTGCCTCTGCGTTTTATCAGGAGTTGCTGGCACACGTCTTGCATCACGCCACAACAGAGACGGGCTATACGCGTCCGGCATCAAAGTCTGTTTTTGCTACGCAGCCTGTGTTTCAGAGGCCTTTAAATACCCGAGATGAGGTCATTTAGCACATGGGTGTCATTTCTCCAGGATTTTTTGGCATGCTGAATGCGCATCGAAGCATGAGCGCCATTCAGTCGGCCATTGAAGTGGTCAATCAAAACGTTTCCAATGCCAATACCGCCGGTTATACTCGTCAACAGGTTATTCTGGAGGCCTCGGATCCTTATCCTCCCATGAATTTAACCCAATTGCGAGACAAAGGGCTGTTGGGGACAGGGGTTCAGGTGGATCGCATTGATCGGGTTCGTGATAATTTCTTGGACGGCCAGTTTCGACTCGAAAATGCAACCCTAGGCCATAATGACACCATTCAAACGGTTTTGACCCAACTGGAAAGTATTTTGGCAGAGCCCAGTGACACGGGTATCAGCACGGCCATGCAAAAGTTTTTTAACTCGGCTGAAGCCTTGAGCATTCATCCTGAAAGCATGGCTGCTCGGGCCGATTATTTTCAAAGCGCATCGGACATGCTGCAAGTTTTTCAGCAGCAAGCAACCCAGTTAAACGATCTCAGAACCAATCTGGTAGGGGATGCGGCCGTTAGTGGTTCGGCAGAGGGTAGCCAGCTAGGCTTGCGGGTGACGGAAGTCAACGAAAAACTGCAAACCATAGCCAATTTAAATACGCAGATTTCAACGGTGACCGCCGCAGGCGGCGCCCCCAACGATTTACTCGATAAGCGCGACACCCTGCTGGATGAACTTTCAAACTTGGCCAATATTAGCGTGACGGCCTTGGCCAATAATCAAATCAGTGTCAGTTTGGGCGGGCAAACCCTGATTCGTGGCACCCAACTGCTCGATACCCTGCAGGTTGTTGCCAATACGGCGGCTGCCCCCGCTCCAGACAATGATCCCACCTTAGTACAAACGGTAAATGGTTTAACAACCCTCAATAGCACAATTACCAGCGGCAAACTGTCGGCGTTATTGACGATGGGCGGAAACGGCACCGGTGTTACGACGGTTCGTAGTGTGATGGGCGAATTAAGTACCCTGCTGGAGACCATTGCCACGCAGGTCAATAGCTTGCAAACCGCGGGGCGTGATATGGATGGAAACGCCTCCCCGCCGGCTATTTTTGACTTGGCAGCCGGCTCAACGCTTTCGATTTTTCGCTACAGCATGAATGCCACGGTTCAGGGAGATTTACGCCAGATTGCCGCTGCCATTGATGATCCAACGGCAACATCACCAGCTGGGTTTGCAGGGGTGGGTGATGGGCGAAATGCTTTGGCCATGGCGCAACTGAAAAATACCAATTTGGCGGCGCTGGGTAACATTAAGTTGAGCGAATTTTTTAATACGACCTTGTCCACTCTTGGGGTAGATAGCCGAGCCTACCGTGATCGAAGTGAGAGCCAAAAAAACGTGGTGGATACCTTGCAGAGTAACCGTCAAAGCGTCTCGAGTGTCAATATTGATGAGGAAATGATTAATCTCATCAAGTTTCAACGCGCTTTTGAAGCCAGCTCACGGTTGGTGAGAGCCTACGATGAGGTGGCTCAAACGCTGATTCGATTAGGCCAGTAGCTTGAGTGACACGCCTATTTTTTAGGCACTTAGATCCGTTGCGCCAAGAAGTTTACCACTGGCATCCATGGCAACAATGTGGTCAAATGCTCTGCCCTTGGGGTCTTTAAGTCTTGTCACGGTCACTTGGGCAATCTCTGATGGGTCGCCGCTCACATTAAGCCCAGAGAATGTGACCAAATCCATAGCGGTTTTGAGAGAGCCGTTTTGTTGTCCCCC
>JAYKJM010000084.1:0-7233 GCA_035285385.1 Vampirovibrionales bacterium | reverse complement strand
AAATCAGATTTTTTTGATAAAACGTTTTGGGTATGACCTCCTCACTGATTGTTTTAGGATCCACGGGCTCCATTGGAACCCAAACGCTGGCGGTTATCCAGGGTCTTAAAAAGGCTCCTGAATTTCTCGTGTTGGCCGCGGGGCACAATGGCACGCTGTTGCGTGAACAAATTAAAACGGTTTTGCCGGATGCCGTTTATCTGCAGGATGCTCATCAAGCTCACCAAATTCGACACGAAGGGTTCGAGGGAAACATATTTTGCCAAAACGATGGCATCATTGAACTGTTAGATTACAGCGTTTCTGAAGCACTCAAACGTAATGGTGCTTTACCCACCGTAATCGTGGGGATTTCTGGTATTGCGGGCTTAGCCCCTACCCTTCATGCCTTAAAACTTGGATGTCGCGTCTTGACGGCAAATAAAGAAACTTTTGTCGCCGGCGGCATATTGGTTAAGCCCTACCTCGATAAAATTGTCCCGCTGGATAGCGAACACAGCGCCATTATGCAGTGTATGCAAGGCTACGCGCCTCATCACATTTCAGGATTAACGCTGACGGCTTCCGGAGGGCCTTTTTTAACATGGTCACCCTCTGAATTACATACCGTTACCCCGGCGCAAGCACTCAAGCATCCCAAATGGTCGATGGGAGCAAAAATTTCAGTTGACAGCGCCACGTTAATGAACAAAGGCCTTGAGGTCATCGAAGCGCACTGGTTATTTGGCTTGCCTTATCATGCCATTGATGTGGCCATTCATCCTCAGAGCGTGGTTCATGGCGCCATTACATTCACAGATGGCAGCATGCTCGCTCATCTAGGGCCAACCGATATGCGTATAGCCATTCAATATGGCCTCCTGTTGCCAGATCGAGGGGCTCAGCCGCAGGGCGTTCGTTCGCTTCGCTTGGCAGAGTTGGGCATGCTGGCATTTCATCCGCCAGATACGGCGCAATTCCCGTGTCTGGCTCTAGCCATTGAGGCAGGTCGGCTGGGGCAGGCGGCAACCATAGTCCTTAACGCTGCTGATGAAGTGCTGGTAAAGCGTTTTTTAAATGGGGATATCGGCTTTTTGGACATTACAAAAGGGGTAGAAAAAGCCCTAGACTCCTGTCGCTCTTTACCAAACCAAACAAGCACCATTTCAAGTTTAGATGAAGTTTTTGCCTTGGATGCGTGGACCAGAGCATTGACGGGCAACCTGATTTTTAAAAATCCCAGTTATTCAGTTTAAGCAGCTGATGATCACTGCTCAATAGAAGCTGTCTTCTGATGCGCATTTTTATGATGACATTTGACACCTGGGCGGGTACACTTTCTGGCTTTCTGCCTTCAAAAAGAGAATCCCCTCGGCATCATCCTTGTTGATATAGCCTAAATTAATCAACACGTCAGCAATGCTCGTTTTTTCGCCCATGGCTTCGCTAATGTAATGTTGCGTTTTTAGGGCTTCTTCCAGTTGTTTTAAACTCAGGCGACCAATTTTAACCATATAATTGCCAAGTCGAATGGAGCCGGCAAGGTATTCAATCGTGGCGTAAACAATGGGCGAGGCAGGAATGTGAATCAGGTTATATTTAAAGGCATGCAGCAAGTATTGTGAGCACTCTGCAAGCGTCCATTGCTCAGAAATACACATGTTGACAATAGACGTGGCCGATTTGGCCAAATAAAGAAGCCGATGAATCAAGGGGCTCAAACTGGGGTCAGGTTGGCTAACATTTTTAAGCCCTAATGGCGTAAGCCTTGGAATAAAAAGCGGCAGAAGATGCTCTCGATTAAAGGTTTCCAGAGTCCGCCTGACAAAATGCTTTTCCATTTTTTCGCGCAATTCGGCGTAGATAACCTGTTTAATCCAAAGGGGCAACTCCTCAATGGTCGCTTGCAACTGCTCAAGGCTGAGCAGAGCACTGGCCGCCTGAGGCTTGCCAGCTGGTGTTGCCGCTGGGGGCGATGACCTTTGACCTGCATCAACGGAAGGCAGAGCGCCTGTGGGCGTCGACGTATTTTGCGGCTCAGGTGAAAGATTACCAAATGATGTAAAACCTGACTGTGTCATGGTACCCCCCATAACAGATTATACCGCTGTTTATCCAAAGCCGTTGTTTTTGTATTTAAACTAAACCCCGCAAAGGATTTCATTTACTGAAACACCGTCTTGAATTGCTCAAAGGCCCAATCAAGCTCCTCTTTCGAAATGACCAGAGGCGGCGCAAAACGGATGACGTTTTCGTGCGTCTCTTTGCAGAGAATGCCGAGGGGCCATATTTTTTCGCAAAAAGGTCGGGCTTTTTCAAAGAGCTCAATCCCAATGAGCAAACCTCTCCCCCGCACTTCTTTAATAGCCGGGTGCTGAAGGGTTTTCAGATTATTAAGCATCCGCGGCCCCAGCTCTGCCGCACGATCAGCGAGCCGCTCCTCTTGCATGACATCCAGCGCTGCAATCGCCACCGCACAGGCTAAAGGATTACCGCCAAACGTACTGCCGTGATCGCCCGGGTGGAAAACGCTCATGACGTCATTGTTGGCCAAAACGGCAGATACCGGATAAAATCCGCCTGAAAGGGCTTTGCCAATCATAATCACATCGGCGCTGACGTCTTCATACTGGTAGGCAAAAAGTTTTCCGGTTCGCCCTAGGCCGGTTTGGATTTCATCGGCCATAAACAAGACATTGTGGCGTTTGCAAAGCGCAGAAGTGGCACTCAGGTAGCCCTCTGGTGGCATGATAATACCGGCTTCGCCCTGAATCGGCTCAATCAGAAAAGCCACGGTATTGGGTGTAATCGCACGCTCAAAGGCCTCTACATCGCCATAAGGTACCACGGTAAAGCCAGGCGTATAAGGGCCAAAACCATCTTTGTATTGAGGCTCGGTCGAAAAACTGATAATGGTAGTAGTGCGCCCGTGGAAGTTATTGCTACAAACAATAATCTCCTGTTTGCCCGCCTCAACTCCCTTGTGGTATTGACCCCATTTGCGCGCCAGCTTAATGGCGGTTTCCACGGCCTCGGCACCCGAGTTCATGGGCAGCACACGATCCATACCCGTCAGTTTCGAGAGCTTTTCGCACAAAACGGGCAGTTGATCGTTTCGAAACGCCCGAGAGGTCAACGTCACCCGATGCGCCTGATCCAGCATGGCTTGCAGAATTTTAGGATGGCAATGCCCCTGATTGACGGCTGAATAGGCAGACAAGCCATCCAGGTAACGCTTGCCTTGTGTGTCAGTGACCCAGACGCCTTGTGCCCGCTCAATGACAATATCGAGCGGATGATAGTTATGGGCACCAAAATGTTCTTCCTGATCAATAAAGTGCTGTGCTTTTGCGTCAATAGAAAGCGTTGAGGAGGGCATCATAAAGCAAGATCCATCTTACGAACAAAACAAAGGCTAGCAGAGAAGCGTTGATAGCAGAAAAATAATGAAAATATTAAATTAGCATAACGAACCCACAGGGCGCATTCAAGTGGAGCCTGATTGTCTCGTTATTGGCCAATGCCATAGTCAGACAAGACTTTTATCACCCGATCACAGGCGCCTTGGTTTTGCTGAATCCAGTTTTGACCCCGCTCGACCATGGCGACCCTTAAATCGGGTTGCTCTAGCAGTTGGCGTAAAATATCACTTAAAGCATCTGATGAAGTCACTTGAAGGCCAGCCTGATGCAATCGTATATCGGCCACAATGGCTTTGAAGTTACGCATATCGGCACCAAAAACAACCGCACAACCAGCAGCGATGGGTTCAATCGGGCTTTGCCCCCCGCGACCATGTTTTAAATCAAGCCAGCTGCCACCCATCACGGCCAACGTTGAAAGACGATATACCGTGGTTAACTCACCAACGCCATCGAGTAAAATGAGCGATGAAGGCACCGCCTCAGGCGCTGTTACCGAGAGTGAAGAGCGCTTCAGATACGACATTGAGCGCGCCTCGAGCAAGCCGGCCACGTCATTTGCGCGCTCTGGATGACGGGGTGCCAGCACAACTTTTAAATTCGGGTACTGGCCAAACAACGGCAAAACCGCATCCAATAGAAGGCGCTCCTCACCGGGATGGGTGCTGGCAAGGGTAATAACTGGCCCCTCTTTTGCCGAAAGCCACTGCTGCCAAGCCCGATATAAGCTTGCCCTGGCGGCTGGCTCAACATCCAGCTTCAGATTTCCCATGACCACCACGCGATCAGGATTTGCTCCCAAAGCCATCATGCGTTGGGCATCTTCGCTGGTTTGCACCATCACACGATAAAACCGGTTTAAAATGCTTGAAAAGACCCATCGAAAAGGGGAATACCCCCGAAAGGAGCGCTCTGAAAGCCGACCATTGATAAGGATAACCGGTATCTGACGAACACTGGTCTCTAAAATCAGACTAGGCCATAGCTCGGTTTCTGCAATCAGAAGGGCGCGGGGGCAAACACGCTTTAAAAGCCCCGCCACAAGCCAAGGAGCATCCAGCGGACAATAGGCACTCACAACGCCTGAATGCCTGCTTGAAATGCCTTGGGCAATTTCAACCCCTGTTTGCGTACTACAGGTCAGAAAAACACCAACGCCAGCATTAGAGAGCTTTTTGACCAGCGGGGCAACCGCGTTTGCTTCACCAACAGAAACCGCATGAATCCAGACAGGATTGAAACTCAAGGCCTCTATTTGGCGCAACAGTTCGCTTGGCCAAACACCAAGCCGTTGCATAAGGCCTGAGCGATGCTTGGCTCGAAACAGAGAGCCCATCAGCACAATCGGCAAAATAACAAGCCATCCTGTGGCATAAAATAATCGCACCCACCAGATCATGGCTCTATGAAAGCGCAATTGGCTTGTCGAGCCAAGCCTCTAGCCGTCATGATGATTGTAATGCATACGTTTGGCAAACATGGGTCTAAAAGTGATTACACAAAATTATACCCATCAAACAGACAGCAGAGTGGCCTCAACTGTAGGGCGATCCACTTGTAGAAAAAGCTTCTAAGAAGGGGCCAACTGCTTGCACGCTTTTTCGTAGGAGCTAGAAAGGCAGGCTTCTAAAAGCTTTAAGGTCGAGGGGTCTGTCCCCTTATAAATCACCTCAAAGACGGGAGTCTCTACCGCTGAAGGGTCACCCCAGCGCAATAAGCAGCCTTGCTCTGTAATGCCCGCAAAGTTTGAGACAGACTCTCGCAGAATGTTTTCAGCGTGTTCGGTGACTTGAATCGTCATAACGGTGAACTCCAAAGGCTTAAAAAAGGGACTCACATGAGGTTAACGCGCATGTAATAGGCTAAAAACCATTTGTAGAATGTTTGTGCGCTCAACAAGAGAGTGAGGCGCGCTTCACTTCAACCAGTGTAGTCTATGTTTTTTAAATCGCTAGGGTTTTGAGGCGATAAATAAGTCTGTTTTTTATGGATTTAAGTGCTTCTGGCTAAATTCTGTTACAATAATAAGCAATATCTCCAATGAGGATGCTGTGATTCAGCGCACGCTCCTCGATGAAATCCAAGATGCATTTCAGAATAACGACCCTTTAAAATCAAAACTTAAAAATAATTACATCAGGCTTTCAAACCATTTTTTATAAAAAGGATAGTTGCGTTATGGAACTGTTTGGGATTTTTTCATTGCCATTGGCCTTTATGGCCATTGCGTTTTTAGTGAGCTGGATTCGAGTGCTGGCTGAATATGAACGCGGGGTTATTTTTAGGCTGGGTCGTGTTGTGCCTCATCCTGTAGGGCCTGGGCTCATTTTATTGTTTGCCCCTCCCTTTATTGATCGCCTGGTAAAGGTCGATTTGCGAACCGTCACGCTTGATGTGCCACCGCAGGATGTTATTACAAAAGACAACGTTTCCATTAAAGTAAGTGCCGTGGTCTACTACAAGGTAATAGAGCCGCTCAAGTGCGTGCTCGAAATTGAAAATTATCATTTTGCCACCTCTCAAATGGCGCAAACGACCTTAAGAAGCATTCTGGGTCAGGGAGAACTCGATGATCTATTGAGCAACCGCGATAAAATCAGCCACGAAATCCAGCTCATTCTGGATGAGCAAACCGAACCCTGGGGCATCAAGGTAACAAACGTGGAAGTCAAGCAAATTGATTTGCCGCTTGAGCTTCAGCGTGCCATGGCGCGTCAGGCCGAAGCCGAGCGCGAACGCCGTGGTAAAGTCATTGCCGCTGAAGGTGAATTTCAGGCAGCAGCCAAGCTGGTTGAAGCGGCCACCCTGATGGAAAATCATCCGATGGCTCTGCAGATGCGCTATCTGCAAACGGCCGTAGACATTGGGGCAGAGAAAAACACAACCATATTCTTCCCGTTGCCGGTGGATGTATTGACTGCATTTTCAAAACAAGAAAAACCGTAGGCGTGCTGGTGTTACCCTTATGGATGGGTTTCGTTATTTGGCGGAGTATCTTGAACAGCTCCGCTATGCACGCGGTTACTCAGAGCATACCATTGCCGCCTACGAACGAGATATCAGACGTTTTTTGAACTGGCTGAATGCATCCAATATTTCAATCGAAACGCTCTTGCGGGCACAGATGAATCAATACCTGGCCGTCTTGCGAAAAGATCAGCTGGCAACCACGTCTATTTTGCGCGCCATGAGTGGCCTGAGGGGATTTTTTGACTTCCTTCAGCGTCAATCCCTTATTAAAGCTAATCCGCTGCAGTTTATCGATTTACCTAAAAAGCTCAAACCCTTGCCAAAAGCGCTCTCTGAAGAAGAAACCAAAACGTTATTCAGTCATTACCTTCACGATGCTGTGATCCAGGAAAAAATATTGTTCGAATTGCTCTATTGTTGTGGGCTTAGGGTTTCAGAGCTCATCGCGTTGCGACATGAGCATATTCAAACCGCATCAGAATATATACGCTGCCTCGGTAAAGGAAACAAAGAACGTCTGATTCCGCTGCCATCGCATTTGGCACTCCTGATTGAACAATACTGGCATGAAAACTTTGCGGGCAGACCCAACCCGCAGTGGCCTCTGTTGTGCCATCGCGAATCACCATCTAAAGCTCTGAATCGACGTTACGTGTGGGGTAAAGTCCAGCATTTGGGGCAAAAACTTGGCAAACGGATGTCTCCTCATACCTTTCGACACAGTTTTGCCACCCATTTGCTCGCCGGTGGTGCCGATTTAAGAGCTGTTCAAGAGCTTTTAGGGCATCAGGATATTGCAACCACGCAAATTTATACGCGCATCAGTAAAGCTCATGCCCATTCAAGCCATCGCAAAGCGTTT
>JAYKJM010000083.1:0-9562 GCA_035285385.1 Vampirovibrionales bacterium | reverse complement strand
ACAAGACTCACAAAGTAGTGCAGTTGCCCTTGAGTGGCATGACTAATTTTAGGAACAATACAATGGATACCAACAGCCACTGCGACAACCAAAAAGCTACATTGAGAGAGCATGGCCATTTGGGCATTGCCCCGAAAAAGCCACCCCGTCGTCCACAGACTACCAATTGCCAAAAGGCTTACAGGCAACCAAAAATCTGGAGAGGCTTGCAGCAGGGAGGCTTCTCGGGGCAAGAGGGTCGAGGGCGTCAATAAAAATATCAAGCCAACCACCATAATGACGCTGCTCAAAAGCAGGCTACCCCCCTTTATGAGGCGACGAGAAGAACGGTCTTGCCAGCTCTGTTTATCAAGCAGAGTGAACGTCAACAAAAGCCCAAGCGTTGGAAAAACAGGCAGAATATAGGTGAGCAATTTAGTTTTGGCCACGGCATAAAACAGAAAGACACCGACACTCCAAACCAGGGCAGAGCGCACAATAGGAAGGACACCATTAGAAGCTGAAAATTGCTGACGCAGCCAAATGGTTACAACCGGTAAAAACGGTGTCCACGGGAAAAATCCGACCAAGAGCACCCAAAGGTAAAACCCGGGTATCTGACGATGGCCTGAGACCACATCCGCATAACGGGTAACGTTATGCAAAACCAGCGCATCCAGAAACGCCTGACCATTGGCTTGATAAGCCATCCAATACCACGGCAAGCAAACGAGCGACCAAGCCAGTAAACCTGCCAGAAACCAAGGCGTATAGAAGATTTTTTTAAGCGACTGTGCCCAATTTCCTTGACATCGACCACACCAGAGCTGCTCAATCACGAACAGCAAACCGGGTAAAACAATGCCGACGGGGCCTTTTGTCAGCGTGGCACAGCCTGAAAAAACACCGGCAAGGAGCCAAAATCTTGAATTTTTTTGCGCCACAAAATATAAACTAACCCAGGTGGCTAGTAAGTAAAAGGCCAGCGTCATATCCGTAATGCTCATGTGCCCAAGACCAATCACTTCCAGTGTGCAGGCACTAACCAGAGTGACCAGAGCACTTTTCTGGAGGTTAGACTTTTGAGCTGAGCAAAGCGTCCAAAGCCCCATTAGCAGGCAAGATCCTGCACCGGCTAAGGCACTGGGAAGCCTTGCGGCAAATTCATTGACACCAAGCAGTTTGTAACAGCCGGCAATCAGCCAGTAATGAAACACAGGTTTATCAAACCGCAGCGCCTGATTAAAATACGGGGTCACCCAATCGCCAGAGGCGACCATCACCCGGGCGGCTTCAGCGTAACGGGGCTCATCCACATCAAAAAGGGGGTAGCTGCCCAAACCGTAAAAAAACAGGATACCCAATGCACTCAGGGTAAAGAGAATCCAGAAGCAGTCAGGCCAATATTTTAGGGCGTATCTGGATCCATCCTGAAATAACGTCAGCGGCATAAAACAAACGGCAACAGACTGGTGATTGATGATAATTGAGGTATCATACCTCAAGACGAATCTGCTGGCTTTGTTTTAGAATTTTGTTTGAACTCTGTTTTTTTACTGTCTTTTTGCGTTCTTTTTGCGTTCATCATTACAGTTTTTTTGGATAATTGCTCACGATGGCTGTTCTTGATCCGCGTCACGCCAAACCCCTTTTTGAGAAACCAGATACATCCCCCGAAGCGTCAGGCTGCGGCAATGCAGCGCCTGCAATTTCAATTTCGCGACGAGTAAGCCAAAAAATATGGGTGGGCAATGTCGCCGTGGGAGGAGATGCCCCCATCAGTGTGCAGTCAATGCTCACCAACGATACCTGTGATGTGGCTGAAACCGTTTATCAGCTCAAACGCTTGGCAGAAGCTGGCTGCGATATTATTCGTCTGGCGGTTCCTAATAAAGACGCCGCCGAAGCCCTCAAACAAATTGTGCCGCAATCGCCGGTACCGATTGTGGCAGATATTCATTTTGACTATCGTCTAGCGCTGATGGCGGCTGATAATGGTGTTCATGCGCTTCGGGTCAATCCCGGCAACCTGTCCAGCAAAGAATTTATCCGGGCGGTGGCGCGTAAAGCCAAAGAACGCCACTTACCCATTCGCATTGGCGTTAATGCCGGAAGCCTTGAAAAAATTGTGAAAGAAAAATTCCCAGAGGATCGGGTTCGCCAGCTGGTGGAAAGTGCCCTCCTCAACGTGCGCTTGCTAGAAGATGAAGCGTTTGATCAAATTAAAATTTCGGTTAAAGCCAGTGACCCACTGGAAATGATTGCCGCCTATCGGCAATTGGCGCCATTGGTTCCCTATCCGCTGCATCTGGGCGTGACAGAAGCCGGAACACTCAAACGGGGTCTGGTTAAAAGCGCTTTTGCCATCGGCACGCTATTGCTGCAAGGCATCGGAGATACCATTCGTGTCTCTCTGACGGCAGACTCTATTGAAGAAGTGTTTGCAGGCCATGAAATTTTGCGCAGTGTAGGATTACGTCACAAAGGCCCCAATTTAATCAGTTGCCCCAGCTGTGGCCGCTGCGAAGTTGATCTTCACGGGCTGGCCAACGCGGTCGAGGGGATGATTGCCAACATGGAAACCCCCTTGAATGTGGCGGTTATGGGCTGTTTTGTCAACGGCCCGGGCGAAGCAGGCCATGCCGATGTTGGTATTGCAGGCGGTAAAGGCCAATATTATATCTTTAGGGGTGAAGAACGTGTTAAAAAAGTCGCTGAAGCCGACGCGCTCCGTGAGTTTGAAGCCGAACTGCTTGCCGTGGAAGCCGAGAAAAAAGCAGGACGATAATCTTGAGGCTTTGAACGCTCACGATCAGGGCTGGAGGTGGCTGACCGATTCAGCTTGAAAGGCGGCTGGATCTCATTTATGCTGACAAAAAATTATAATCTGGTTCAATCAGGCTCATCGACAGGAAAATCTTCAGGGTATTTAAAGGGTCGCTGGATAAAACAGGGCGTCGCTGAACAAACGTTTTTTAAAGCATTTTTAATCGGTTACAAACGGTCAGAGGTGATGCTTTCTCGTGCATGACGGAGGACACATAACCCCCTTTCAACGGCTCCTCAGCACGTTGCAGCAAGATCGTCGCGACTTGTTGGTGCTGGTCCTGTATACGGTGTTTGCAGGCTTGTTGACGCTGGCCATCCCCTTGGCGGCCCAAGCACTGGTCAATACCATTGCAGCGGGCGTTTTTGTGCAACCGTTGCTGGTTTTGACCGGTCTCCTTTTTGTAGGCATGATTTTTGCGGGCATCCTGAGAGTGGCGCAGTTTAGCCTTGTTGAAATCTTGCAGCAGCGGATTTTTGCCAGAGTGGCGCTCAATTTGGCTGAGCGCGTGCCCATGATTTGTCACCGCGCCTTGATGAGTGACTACCCACCCGAGTTATTAAATCGGTTTTTTGATGTCATTCGTGTCCAGAAGGCCATGGCCAAAATTCTTTTGGATGGGCCGGCTGCGGCTTTACAAATTTTTGTCGGGCTCTTCTTAATGGGCGTCTATAGCCCTTTGTTATTAGTATTTGATCTCTTTGTGCTGGGATTTTTACTGTTTGTAGCCTTTGGCCTGGGGCGTCGTGGCGTCATAACCAGTCTGGAAGAGTCCATTGAAAAATATCGTGTGGCCGGATGGCTCGAAGAGCTGGCGCGTTGCCAGGTAAGCTTCAAAGTGGATGGGGATCGGGGGTATTTATTTCGGCGTGCCGATGCGCAGGTAATGGGATATTTAACGGCCAGGCGAGGGCATTTTCGGATTCTTTTTTCGCAAATGGTTGCCAATCACTTCTTTCAGGCGGTGGCCAGTGCCGGAATTTTGGGGTTGGGAGGCTGGCTGGTTATTAATCGTCAGTTGACCCTGGGTCAGCTGGTCGCCTCAGAATTGGTGATTTTGATTTTACTTGCCGCCATGGACAAGTTGGTCACCTTGTTTCAAGACTGGTACGATTTACTGACCGCCATTGAAAAAATTGCTCACGTCACTGAACTGCCCCTTGAGCGGCAAGATGGCAAACTACTCCCAACCAATGCCCAAGGTGCCACCTTGCTGTGCCAGGATGTCTCCTTTACGTATCAACCCAATACCAGCGTTCTCCATCGATTGAGTTTTTCAATAAAATCGGGAGAAGTCGTTAGTTTGGTTGGTGCCAGCGGTGCCGGCAAGTCAACGCTGGCCGCCATGGTATGCGGGTTGCTCGAGCCATCCTCCGGTCGCGTCGAAGTCAACGGGGTGGATATTCGGGCGCTCGACCTAGCGCATTTGCGTTATTCGGTCGCATTGGTCAACGATACCAATGAAATTTTTGACGGCACCATCGAAGAAAATATTGTGGTGGGGCGTGACAATGTGACCTTAGAGCAGTTGAACTGGGCTCTGGAAATCACACAACTCAATGAAGACTTTCGCATTTGGCCCGATGGACTGAAGACACGCCTAATCAGCGCGGGACGCAATTTATCGCGGGGGCAGATTCAACGCCTCATGATAGCCCGCGCCATTGCCGATCGACCCACCTTGCTGATTTTAGATGAAGCGTTTGCAGGGATTGATGAGCGAACAAAACTGACGATTCTGGATGCGCTGATGGCGCCGGAAAATCCATGGACGATTCTGGATATTTCCCATGATGCCGAAGTGGTCATTCGCTCTCAACGGATTTTGGTTTTACAAGACGGCAAAATCCAGGAATCGGGTGCCCCTATTGCATTGGCGCAGCAAAAAAACAGTGCCTTTAGCAAGCTGTTCCCCGATTTGGCGGCCAGTACCGTCATAAGGAGTCTGTAAGTGGTCACGATAGGCTTTGAACACTCAAAAACAAAGACGCTTCTGGGCTCTCCCAGATCGTTTCGGTGGCTGGGCTGGTGGACATTCTGCTTGTTGGCCTTGAGCATTGTGGCACTAGTGTTTGTACCGTGGCAGCAAACGGTTATTGGGGTAGGAAAAGTAACCGTCTTTTCACCGATGGATCGCCCTCAAAGCATAGAATCTCAAATTTCTGGCCGCTTACAAACCTGGTATGTCAATGAAGGTCAAATGGTTCAAAAAGGTGAACTCATCGCCAAACTGGCCGATTTGGATCCTAAGTTTTTGGATACCCGCCAACTTGACGCTCTGGATTCGCAACGCAAGGCCTTAAACGCCAGACGAGCTGCAACGATTATACGCATTGGCGCATTAGAGGGTCAAAGCATGGCGCTAATGCAGTCGCGACAAGCGGCTGTGCCCGGTGCGGGCCAGAAAATCTTTCAAAATCGGGATCGAAACCTGGTTGCCGCTCAAACACTCACCGCTGCTCAGCAGGCGCTAGAGGCAGCCAATTTAAATTACAAACGTATCCTAGCGCTCCATCAAAAAGGCTTGCGGTCTCAGCGCGATTTAGAGCTGGCTCGCCTGGATCAAGTTCGCTCGGCCACAGGGGTTGAGCAAGCTCAGGCACAATTAAACTTATCCCAGCGTGAAGTCGTGGTCTCGCAATTGGATCAAAGTAAAGTCGTTGGCGATACCGCCGCCGCCCTGGCCAGTGTGGCCAGCGCCATTGCAGCCGCGCAGGAATCGCTGGCGTCTGTGACAAGTGATATTGCCAAACTGAGTATTGAGATCGAAAACCTGAAGCAACGTATCCAGCAGCGCCGCATTGTCTCCCCTGTGACGGGACGGGTTGTCCGCCTGCTTCCCGTTGGAGCAGGTGAAACCGTCTCAGAAGGTGATGTCTTGGCCACCGTTGTCCCTAAAACCAAGGATCAAGCTGTTGCCCTGTATATTTCAGACTGGGACGCTCCACTGGTCTCTGAAGGCCGTCCGGTGCGGCTTCAGTTTTCGGGCTGGCCAGCCATTCAGTTTTCCGGCTGGCCGATGATTGCTACCGGCACCTTTGGCGGTCGTGTTGCCGTTGTAGATGCCGTTGATGACGGCATGGGACGATACCGGGTGCTGGTCAAGCCCGATTTTAAAGCGATCCAGAATAAAAAAGATGTTGCATGGCCCGATTCATCACATTTGCGCCCAGGGACAGAAGCCACCGGCTGGATTATGCTTGAAACCGTGCCTTTGGGCTATGAATTATGGCGTCAATTTAACGCGTTTCCGCCCACCTTGAAAGAAAAACCTGAGCCCTCTCAACAGGCTCCCACCAAGGATAAAGAAAAGCCTGTCAAACGTAAAAAAATGAAAGGCTAACCCGCCCCACTGAATGATCGCCCCACTAAATGATCGCTATGATGATGTCGTCCGTAGTCTCCAAATTACCCGCAACATTAAGAATAACCCTCGCCACAGGGTTATTGATGCTCATCATGGGCGGTGAGGGTGAGACGAGTGAGGCCAAAGAAACCCTTGAACTTCATCAGGGGAGGCGCTCTGAGACATTGCCTTCTGCCGACACCCACGCCTCAACAGAGGGCGTTCTAAGCCTGCAAGACGTGCTGGCGCTGGTAACAGCGAATCATCCGAAGTTATACAGCGCGGATCTCGAGCGGCGAATTGCCGGTGCAAAGTTGCTGGAAAAACAGGGCGCGTTTGACCCTGGCATTTCGCTGGAAACTGACTACCTGCGCTATAACGATTTTAGCAAGCGCGGCAAGGTGAGTGAAACGATCGATAATGACTTGAGCCTGAATGTGCTCACACGATCGGGGCTTAAATTTAAAACGGGCGCACGCTACAACAACGGCCAAGTAAAGCCGCCACTTTACCCGACGGGGGATGCGGGTGAATATTTTATGGGGGTTTATATGCCCTTGCTTAGAGGTTTTCGCATCAATGAGAAGGTCGCTGCCGAGCGTCAGGCAGAACTGGGGATTCCCTCTGCCGATGCGCTGTATCAGCAAACTCGGCTGGAGGTCTTAAAGCAAGCAGCAGATGCTTATTGGCGCTGGGTCATGGCGGCTCGAAAAGTAGATGTGGCCAGGCAAGTTCTTGCCTTGGCAGAAGTTCGCTATCAAGCCATTGATGCGCGCGTTAAACAAGGAGATTTACCTGATATTGATGCCATTGAATCTCAGCAAGAAGTGCAGCGACGACTGGGCGGGCTGAGCAAAGAAGTACGAGAGGTCGAAAAGGCAGCATTGAAATTATCGCAGTATCTTTGGCAGCCGGGTGGCAAACCGAGCCCTCGTCCTGAGGAGGCGTTTGCACCTAAAATTTTTTCGGCTCCCAGCGCTTTTGCAGATGAGGACTGGATGGAGGGTCGCAAAATAGCCATTGAAAAGCGTCCCGAGCTCAAAAGCCTGAATCTGCAAAAGGACATCACGCAAGTCGACGTATCGTTGGCTAAAAATATGCGTCTCCCCGTGATGGATCTGTTTGCGACCCCAGGGGCAGATACTGGCGGCAACTCGGTGGGATTCACCATTAAAACCGGGGTGGTGCTGACCATTCCGTTGCGACAGCGAACCGCCAACGGGATGCTTGCCGCAGCGCAATTCAAACTGCAAAAACTTGATTTTGAACAAAGGCTTTTATTGCAATCTGTATTGCTAGAAATTGATGATGCCGTCTCGGCGATTCGTGCCGCCTACGCGCAATACGATGCCGCACTGAAAGAACTTGCAATGGCCAAATCGCTTGAGGAGGGCGAGCGCCTTCGATTTGATTTTGGAGACAGCACCCTTTTTCTCGTGAATCAGCGAGAACGCGCCACAGCAGAGGTAGCCATGAAAGTTTGGGATATTCAAGGAGAGTATTATCGTGCCCTGTTGAATTTTCAGGCGGTAACTGCGCAATTGTAGCCGCTGCCATGCATGACCCATTATCAACCCCCAGACCCATCTTAATCTATATCGGCATAGACAAAAAACCGCCTGAAGCCGTTGGCTCAATATCCAGTCAAGCATGCATAAAAAAAGCGCTCCCACTCAGGAGAGCGCTCAGGTTATAGTTTTTTTAAAAAAAGGAAATTAACCCGCAGTAGCAACCAGCTGTTTGCTTGCAGCCGATAAAACCGCCTCATAATTGGGCTCTTGAGTGACTTCCGAGACAATTTCCTTGTAAATAAGCGTGTCGTTGGCATCCACGACAAAAATAGCACGCGCACTCAAGCGCAATTCTTTGATTAACACGCCATAAGCCGTCGAGAAAGCGGCATCACGGTGATCGGAGACCGTGGTGACATTGGACACACCTTGCGCCCCACACCAGCGGCTTTGGGCAAAGGGAAGATCCAGACTAACCACCAGAACCTCTACATTGGCCAGTTTAGAGGCTTCCTGATTAAACCGTCGCACTTCCATATCGCAAACCGGGGTGTCCAGGGACGGAACGGAGATGATGAGACGGGTTTTACCGTGACTCGAAGCCAGTGTCATCGGAGATAAATCATTGGCCAAAACGTTAAATTCGGGTGCTTGTTGACCCACGCTTAACTCAGGGCCTATCAGTGTCAGGGGGTTTCCTTTAAAGGTCACCACGCCTGTGCGCTCTTGTGTGTTCATTGAATCACCATTTTTTCTCTGACCCGCTTGGATCAGACATGAGTGTACCCTGCAATCAGGCAGGATAAAAAATAACAGGTAACAAAGCCAGTTGATGGCATAAAAACATTAACGTAAACGTTACGGTTAAATCTAGCTCTAAAAACGTTTTTAAGCGAGGTGATCACGCGCGCACTTTTTCGGCTAATTTTTGGCAATTTTAGCCAGCTTAAATGGATTCTCCTTTTGAGAGTGCTGCTTGCGACCGTTTTGAGAGGAAGAATTAAATAAAAATCCGCCGCCACCGCCTGCAGACGAGCCCTGATGCCCTGTTGCCAAGGTGGCAAAAGCTTGCGACAAGCCATTGAGATGACTTTCGTTGGCTGCTGAGCGTGCAAGCGCTAATGTTACAGGGCTTGCAGAGGTAAAGCCAATCAAATCAGGAATACGCCCATCAATCTGATGCGTCAGCCATTGAGCAAAAGGATTCCCTCCAATTGATGCAAAATATGATTTTTCTGGATTTAAACCAGGAGCAGAGCATTCGACGGCATCAGACGCCATGGCATCCAGCGGGGTGGGGGCTGCAAAGCCGCCCTCTGAAAAAATTGCCTGAGGCGCTTGGGGGATTTCTGTTGATGCTTTTGAGAGCGCTCTGGCTTGAGACGCATTAGCAGGATAGACACCGTCATCAGGAGGTTGATGTTGAAAGGCTGAAACACCGCTGGCAAGAAAATCATCACCCAAGCGTCTCTCAAAATGCTGACCACTGGAGCTCAGAAAGTCACTCGGCAAGGCCGCACATAATGAGGCAAACAAAGATGGCTTCTTCAAACGCTCATTAGAGGCTGAAAACTCTGGGGCTTTTGGCGGCGTTTGATGAGTACTGGTTAACGCGGCTTGTGGCACGTTGATTGTCCCCACAGCCTCTGAGATATCGGAGACAGAGGCTGTGGGCGATGACCTCAACGCAGACCTTTTTTGATAAAGCGTCTGAATAGTAACGCTCAAGCCCATGTGGAGTCCTCCAGCTAAACAAGCACGTCTTAGTGGTGTATCCCCGATAAAATCCCGTTAAATGTCTCACTCCTCATAATAAACCTTACGCAGCCCTCAGACGGCGTCAGGACGAGAAGCTCCGTGAATCAGAATTTGTGACGTATCGTTACAAATGGGGGCTGA